>CAMARK010000038.1 GCA_945860205.1 Reyranella massiliensis 521
GTCGAGGGACTCAACAACAAGATCCGCGTCCTGCAGCGACGAGCCTACGGATTGCGTAACGAAGAATATCTCCGTCTCAAGGTCCTCACCTGCATGCTGCCCGCCCTATGATCCCCCAAAATCACCCACTCGATTCCCGGAAGAGCCAGGACTTCTAAAAGTCGTCCTCGATCCAGGCCTGGCGGGAACTCTTTGCGTGGGAGGAGGCTGCTCATGGTCTGGACAGATCGGGTCGATCGAAAAAGGCGCCCGCCGGGATTTCCCGCGCGGCGGGAAAGGCAGAGACGCCCGGGATGAGGCTAGCGTCCGATTTGTAACGAGCCGGCTGTCGCATGGGTTCCCCTCGGGGCCTCCGGGGACATGCTACCTGGCATGCCTCAGGGTTGAGGCGACGGCTTTGCCTTGCGCCTCTCGGCTACAATCCGCTCGTCCGCGCTACTCCACGCTGATCTTGCCGGCCTTGGCGATGGCGCCGAAATCGGCACGCTCCGCCTTGATGAAGGCGAGCGTCTCGGCCGGCGTCGTGATGCGGGGAGATGCGCCCAGTTCGCGGATGCGCGAGGCGAAGGCCTCTTCGCCAAGCGCCTGATTGATCGCGACGTTCAGTTTCTGGATGATGTCTTCAGGCGTTCCTTTGGGCGCCATGAAGGCATACCAGGCGACCCATTCGCGCTTGTCGAGGCCGAGTTCGAGCATGGTCGGCACGTCGGGCAGGCGCTCGGAACGCTGGCGAGAGGTGACGGCGAGCGCGCGCAACTTCCCGCCCGCGATGTGCGCGGAACTGGCGCCGAGACTGTCCAGTGTGATCGGCACTTCGTTGGAGATCACCGCCATGAGGGATTGCGGCGTGCTGCGGTAAGGCACAGCGGGCATATCGAGCTTGTGGCGGATCTTCGTATCTTCCACGACCAGGTGCGGGATGCTGCCGGACGCGGGCAGGGCATAGCGCCAGTTGCCCGGGTCCGCCTGCACCTTGGCAATGAATTCCGGCATCGTCTTGAAGGGCAGCGACGGGTTGATCGCCCAGACCAGCGGCGAGGTCACGGCCACCGAAATGGAACTGAGATCGTCCACGGGATCGAGCGGCATGTTGGGGTAGATGCTGATGCCGATGGAAATGGCGCCGACATGGGCGAACATGAAGGTATAGCCATCGGCCGGGCTGCGCTGGACGTCCTGCATGCCGATGATGCCGTTGGCGCCGGGCTTGTTGTCGACCACCACGGGCTGCCCCAGCAATTCGGCGAGGCGAGGGGCGAGGATGCGGGCATAGACCTCATAGCCGCCGGCCGCGCTCGGAACGACGAGCCGAAGTCGCCTGTTGGGCCAAACGGGTCCTTGCGCAAAAGCAGATGAGGCGAAAGCGGGCGACGTTGCCAAAAGGCCTAAGGTGGTGCGGCGTGTCAGGCGCATCGATGTTTCCTCCCGCAGGTCAATTCGCCTGCTTTGCGAGAGCGTAGCCGTGTCCGGCGGGGCAGGGCCACAGGGAGTGCTGGCAAAGTGCCGGCATGCGATAGGGCTACCCACCAGATAGGCCTATTTACACTATCCTATCCTTCTGATATTCCTGTCGCGGAAGCGAGGAATCACAGGAGGACCATATGACTGCACAGGAAGCCCTCGAACGCTGGGAGATGCACGGCGACGGACCGCACCTCCCGCAGATCTACCGCGAGATGGGCCTGACACGGCTGCGCATCCTGGCCGCCGAGGACGCCAAGCCCTCGCCGCCGAGCGCCATGGACCGCATGCCGATCCCGCGGCTCAATTATAATCCGCTCGATCGCGCGCTCGGCCGTGAAACGCCGCCGGTACCCGTCACGCAGGCGGTCGAGCCCGAGCCGCAGAAGCCCAAGACGCTGCGGGAGAGGGCGCTCACCAATCCCGCGCGGTTGCGCACGCCGGGCCGCAAGCGGGCGTCTTTCCGCTATCACCTCTCGGTCTGCGGCAGCGTCAGCGAGGCGGCGGCGCGGGCCCAGGTCAGCCGCAGCACGCTCTACCACTGGCGCGACGCGCTGCCCGGCTTCGCAGCACTTTGGGACAAGGCCATCGCCCAGTGTCAGCGTGCCGTGGGCGACGACATCGTCCTGCAGGCAGGCCAGGTGGGCCAGGGGCGCAGGATCAACACGCAGTTGCTGATGCACGTGCAGAAGCGTCTGGATGTCGATCGCCGCCGCGCCGAGGATCGTGCCGAGCGCCGCGAGTTGGCGTTGCTGCGCGGCCACCCTGCTCCGGGGCCGCTCGACGAGGCGATGCTGGCGGTTCGGCTGCTCGCCCTGATGGAACAGCGACGTGAAACCGGTCATTCGGTGTCCAATGACCCTGACCTGGAGACACCGGATTCGCCCAGCAAGGACAAGGACTTGGACAAGGCGGCGTGAGGAGAGGGCGACGTGAACCCCTGTCCAACTGACTCATCGTCTTCCGGACCGCGAGCGTCCCGCTCGCTCATGAGTCCGAGCGAGCCGGAGGCTCGCGGTCCGTAAGAGAAGATCTAATCCCTGAACGGGTCCGTCATCAGGATCGTGTCCTCGCGCTTCGGGCTGGTGCTGAGCAGCGCGACGGGGCAGCCGACCAGTTCCTCGACGCGGCGGACGTACTTGATGCAGGTCGCCGGCAGTTCGGCGAAGGAGCGCGCGCCTTGCGTGCTTTCGCTCCAGCCCTCGAACTCTTCCCAGATCGGCTTCAGCTTGGCCTGGGCGCCCATGGTGAAGGGGAAACGTTCGATGCGCTTGTCGTCGAGCTCGTAGGCGACGCAGACCTTGATGGTCTTCTCGCCATCGAGCACGTCGAGCTTGGTGAGCGCGATGCCGTCGATGCCGTTCAGCTTCACTGCCTGGCGCACCATCACCGCGTCGAACCAGCCGCAGCGCCGGGGCCGGCCGGTGTTGGTGCCGAATTCCTTGCCGCGATCGCCGAGGCCCTGGCCGGTCTCGTCGAGCAGCTCGGTCGGGAAGGGGCCGTCGCCGACGCGCGTGGTGTAGGCCTTGGCGATGCCCAGCACGTAGCCCACCGCGCCGTTGCCCATGCCGCTGCCGATCATCGCCTGCGCCGCCACGGTGTTGGACGAGGTGACGTACGGATAGGTGCCGTGGTCGATGTCGAGCATCGTGGCTTGGGCGCCCTCGAACAGGATGCGCTTGCCGGCGGCGCGCAAGCCGTCGAGCCGCTCCCACACATCTTCCGCGAAGGGCAGGATCTTGGGCGCGATCTCGAGCAGCTCGGCCGTCAGCTTGGCGGCATCGACCAGCGGCTTGCCCAGCCCCTTGCGCAGCGCATTGTGGTGCGCCAGCAGCGTGTTGACCTTGAGCGGCAGCATCTCGGGCTCGCCGAGGTCGCCGACGCGGATGGCGCGGCGGCCGACCTTGTCCTCGTAGGCGGGGCCGATGCCGCGCCGCGTCGTGCCGATCCTGATGATGTCGGGCGCATCCTCGCGCCAGCCGTCGAGATCGCGATGCAGCGGCAGGATCAGCACGGCATGGTTGGCGATCTTGAGACTCTCGGGCGTGACGGAGAGGCCCTGGGCGTTGACCTTCTTCACTTCCTCGAGGAAGTGCCAGGGATCGATCACGACGCCGTTGCCGATGATCGAGAGCTTGCCCTGGCGCACCACGCCCGACGGCAGCAGGGCGAGCTTGTAAGTCTGGTTGCCGATGACCAGCGTATGGCCGGCATTGTGGCCGCCCTGGAAGCGCACCACGACTTCGGCGCGCTCGCTCAGCCAGTCCACGATCTTGCCTTTGCCCTCGTCGCCCCACTGGGCGCCGATCACTGCCACGTTGGCCATTACCCAATTCCTTTTTTGGACAGAAGTCCCTTCACACACGAAAACGCCTCCCCGGGGCCGATGCCGGAGAGGCGTGACGTCGGATAGCACTTCCCCTCAGGTGAGGCGAGGCGAATCGATCCTCAGAAAGCTCTCAGAGAGGAACGGCGTCGCCGTCGATCAGCGCGTGGCTGCAGTTCAGCCGTTTGGCCTCGGCGCGCGGCTCGGCCACTGCGACGACAGCGCGCACGACGGCGTAGCCCCTGGCCTGCCAGGTCGCGGCGTCGCGCCAGGCGATGCCCTGCGGCAGGTAGAGGCGCGGCGGCTGCGCTGTCGCGTCGGATGCCGCCAGCACGGCATCCATGTAGACGGTGAAGCCGGTCGCGGGCTCGCTGACGCCGTCTTCGGGATAGCCGGCGGAATAGCGGCCGCCGCGCGCCAGCTCCTGGCGGCCTTTCAGCGCGAACACCGAGAACGACACGCCGGTCTGGTATTCGAGGCCACGATACTCGACCGGATCGACGGTGAGCGGCAGGTCGGGATCGGCGGCATGCACGAGCTTCACCACCTCGGCCAGTCGCGCGGCTTCGGCGGCACCGGCGGCCGGGAGTTTGAGCCCTGTGAGCTGGGCGATGCCACGCTCGGCCGGACCCGCCGCGCGCAGCAGGCCCACGAACAAGTCGGCGCCCTTCTTGTCGCTCTTGTCACCAAGCGCCTTGGCGACGGCTGCCTCGTCCTTGCGATCGAGCGCATGGCGCAGGCGGCGGAGCGGGTCGGCCGTCAGCTTCAGGCCGGCGGCGACGGCTGCCACCAACGTCGGCAGGTTGAGGTCGACCGTGAGGCCGGCAACGCCGATCGCGCGGAGCGCATCGACCGCCAGCAGCACGGCCTCGGCATCGGCCTCGGCCGTATCGACGCCGATCAGCTCGGTGCCGACCTGGGCGAACTGGCGTTCGGGCTTGAGCGCACTGCCGCGCACGCGGATGACATTGCCGCCGTAGGAGAGGCGCAGCGGCCGGGGCTCGTGCTTCAGCCGGGTGACGGCAATGCGCGCCACCTGCACGGTCATATCCGGGCGGACACCCATCATGCGCTGCGAGACCGGGTCCATCAGCCGGAAGGTCTGTGGGCCCAACGCAGCGCCGGGGCCGCCCAGCAGGGATTCCTCGAATTCGACCAGGGGCGGTTTGACCCGCTCGTAGCCGAACGCGGCAAAGCGCTCGATGGCGAGGTCGATGGCTCTCGCCTCGCGCGCCGCGTCGGGTGGCAGCAGGTCGGCAAGTCCGGCGGGCAGCAGGCCGCGGTGGTCATTGTCGTTGAAGGTCATGGTGCCGCTTGATAGCCCATTGCGCCCCAAATTGGGAGGACGAGAAAGGGGAGGGAGTGCTATGGGTCGCGGCCATGAGTGAACTTGCCCGCCCGGCGCTTTCGGTGGTGGCTCCTTGCTACAACGAGCAGGAGGTCCTGCCCGAGTTCCTGCGCCGTGTGGGCACGGTGCTGGACGCCGCCGGCGGAACTGCAGAGGTGGTGCTGGTCGACGACGGCTCGCGCGATGGCACCTGGGACGTCATGACGGCCGCGGCCGCCGCCGATCCGAGGATCGTGGCCGTCCGCCTCATGCGCAACCATGGCCACCAGCTTGCGCTCACGGCCGGGCTGTCGGTCTGCCGCGGCGAGCGCATCCTGATCATCGATGCCGACCTGCAGGATCCGCCCGAGCTGCTGCCCGACATGATGGCCCTCATGAATCAGGGAGCCGACGTCGTGTACGGCCAGCGCCGCCAGCGCGACGGCGAGAGCCTGTTCAAGCGCGCGACAGCTTCAGGATTCTACCGCCTGATCAACCGGCTCACCGATGTCGATATCCCGGCCGATGCCGGCGACTTCCGTCTCGTCACGCGCCGTGTTCTCGACCTGCTGCTCGCCATGCCCGAGCGCCACCGCTTCTTCCGCGGCATGGTGGCCTGGATCGGCGGCCGTCAGGTGCCGCTGCATTACGACCGCCACGCCCGGGTGGCGGGTGAGAGCAAGTATCCGCTGAGCAAGATGATCCGCTTTGCCGCCGACGCCATCACCGCCTTCTCGGTCGTGCCGCTGATGGCGTCGATGACGATCGGCTGGGTGATGGCCGCGGTCGGGTTCGGCTTCTTCCTCTATTCGATTATCGGCTGGCTGATGGATGCCAACCTGCCCGGCTGGACGTCGATCATGGCGGCGCTGGGATTGCTGGGCGGCATGCAGTTCCTGATGCTGGGCATCATCGGCGCCTACCTTGGTCGGCTCTACGACCAGAGCAAGCAACGGCCACTGTTCATGATCCGCGACATCGTGGGCGGGCCGAAATGAACGCGACTGAACCCGTCCCGGGGCCGGTGTCCTGGTCCGGTGAGCCGGCGGAGTTCGACGATTATGCCGCCGAGTACCAGGGCGGCCTCGACAATCCGGTCAAGCGGATGATGGGCAGTTCGCCCGACCAGTTCATTGCCGTGAAGACGCGCTGGCTGATGCGCCGCGAGCCGAAGCTCAGGACCGGCAGCCTCGCCGTGCTCGACTATGGCTGCGGCGTCGGCAGCCTGATGCGCGTGATGGCGGAAACCGGCGCGCGGGCCGAGTTCACAGGCTGCGACATCTCGACCGGCATGCTGCGCCAGGTCGAGAAGCGCTGGCGGCCGGCGCTCGGCAAGACGCCGGTGCTGGCACCGCAGCAGGGCGCGCGCACGCCGTTCGCCGATGGCCAGTTCGACATCGCCACCGTCAGCGCCGTTCTGCATCACGTGCCGGTGGAGGAGCGTCCGGCGGTCTACGCCGAACTGGGCCGCGTGCTGAAACCCGGCGGGCGGCTCTATATTTTTGAGCACAATCCGCGCAACCCGCTGGTGCGTTACGTCATCGCGCGCACGCCGATCGACCGCAATGCCATCCTGCTCGATGAGACCGAAGTCCGGCACGGGCTGCTCGATGCTGCGCGCTATGACCTCGACACCGACTATCTGATGTTCATGCCGCCGGGCATGGCGCTTCTGCGCCCCGTGGACCGGGCGCTGGCGTGGCTGCCGCTCGGCGCGCAATACGTCGTCGTGGCCCGCAAGCCGGTCTGATGCGATGAAGACTCCGGCACTCGGCTGGCAACTCCTGTTGGCGTTCGCGCTGTCGCTGCTGGTCCTCGTCGGGCTGATCGGCTGGTTGCAGAACGTCCACATCCTCACCGCCAACGGCATGTACAAGGCCATTCAGACCGAGCCCTGGATCGCCAATCCCGCCACCGCGCGGCTCGACGATTCGAACTACCTCTACTTCCCGCTCTATGGGCTGCTCTGCCGGCTGCTCGACTGGCTCGGCATCGAGCGCGGCGTGCCGTGGAAACAACTCGCCTATATCAATGCCTTCTGGGCGAGCCTCTGTGTCGTCTTCGTCTATGCCTTCGTCCATCGGGTAACACAGAGCGTCGCGGCCTCGGTGCTTGCCGCGGTCTTCCATTTCGGCTGCGGCTTCTTCCTGCTCCTCGCGGTGATCAGCGAGGACATCATGCCGGGCTACGCGCTGGTCCTGGGCGCCATGCTCCTGGCCGGCCTGTGGTTCGAGCGGCCGAGTTATATCCGCGTGGCGATCGTCGGAGCGGTCTTCACCCTGGGCTGGCTGATGGAATGGCGGCTGATCTTTCCGACCTTGCCCGCGCTGCTGCTGGCGCTGGCCTGGTCGGACGGCACGATCGCGTGGCGGTTCAGGCGCATCGTCATGCTGATCGCCTCGATCCTGGCGACGGCGGGCATCGTCCAGCTGCTGTGGGACGGCCACAACGGCGCCGTCGGCCTCCACGACATGCTGTGGACGGGCAAGGGCGTGGCCAGCGGCTGGGCCGGCCTTTCCTGGGACAAGGCCTGGATGATGCTGTCGGGTGTCGGGAACTATTTCCTGATCATGGGCGGCTTCACCGATCCCGTGACCGCCCGGCGCCTGGTGTTTCCGCTGTCTGTGTCCGTGCTGCTGCAGGGCGCGATCCTCGTGGCAGCCGCGGTGATGCTGTGGCCGCAACGGGCCGATCGCCGGCTGCGCGCCATCACCATCGTTTTCCTCGGCACGCTCGGCGCCGGCGAGGTGTTCAATTTCTACGCCCAGCCGCAGGATCCGCAGATGCAGGTCAACGTCATGCCGTGGCTGACGGTGGCGTGGGGCCTGTTGGCGGCGAAGCTGCTGGTGAGCAGCGGTAGGTCGCGCGCGCTGCTCTTCCTCGCCATCCTGTCGCTGGCGCCGCTGGTCTGGAACGGCGCCCAACTCGCGCGCTGGCGCGGCGGCGATCAGGCGTCGTTGGCCGCACTCGCTGCGATCGAGAAACGCTTCCCGCCCGACTCGACGGTCTTTCTCTACTGGGGCTTCGAGCCGATCACGGTCTGGCAGTATGCGCTGTGGAGCCGGACCTGGGACTGGGACGGCGCCGTCACGCCGCCGCCCGCGCCATCGGCCACACCGAAATTCAAATGGATCGCCATCGCCGCCGGCGCCATCCGCCATCCCGACTGGACGGCCGAGCAGCATGCGCAGTCGATCAAGCGCGACATCGACCAGGCGCTCGACCGCGGCTACCAGGTGGCGGTCTCCGACGTCTGGAGCTGGAGTGCCGACGAGCTGGCGGGCCAACTCGGCGGACTGGCGGCCGCCAACAGGGCCGCAGCCATCGTCAAGATGCTGCACGACAACTTCGACGCGCGTCAGGTTTTTAGCGACCCCACCGTCGGCGCCTATTACGTCTTGCAGCGCCGCTGATACCTACGGCTTTTTGCGGCAGCGGTCCGGAAGGGGTGGGGCGAACTTGGCGGACCGCAGCGCCGCCAGCGCCGGTGCCAGCAGCGCGTTGGCCAGAACCTGCTGGCCGGCATAATTCGGGTGCACCGAATCGGCGTAGAGCTGCAGCTTCTCGCCTCTGTCGAAGACCTTCGTGAGGTCGATGTACTTGTCGCGATGCGGGCTGGCCGCGACCTTCTCCAGCAGCAGGGCGTAGAGCTGCAGGATCCGCTTCTGCGACAGGATATCGTCGACGCGCACGCCGATGTTGGCGGCCGTGACCGACCGCGCGGGTTGTATGGCGACGAGGCAGGGTTGGCCGCGCACCTCGCAGGCACCCAGCACCTCGTTCATGTTCTCCACATAGATGTCGGTGATCGCATCGGCCTGCTGGGCGAATATCGCGTCGTCCTCGTTGAGGCGCCGCCGGAACTCGATGACCTGGGCGTTGAAGGCGTTCTGGAGAATCGTGTGCGCGATGGCACTGTGGCGGGCGAACCACCAGATGAAGCCGTCGTTGAAGAGCTGGCTGTAGCGCAGTCCGATCTGGAACGGGTCGCCTGGCCGCACCGCCGAATTCGCCGGAATGGTGACGTCGTTGTAGCCGTTGACAAACAGCACCAGGCTGGCGCGCCGCGGAGTGACGGCAAGGTGATAGGCGAGCTTCTCCTGCACCGAGACGAAGCTGCCCATGGCGCCGTTGAAGACATAGACGTCCTGGCGCCGCAGCCTGTTGCGCAACAGCCCTTCGAGTCTGACATGCCAGGTGTCGGGTGTTTCGTCGGCCGAGAAGCCCTGGGCCACCGAGCCGCCCAGGACATGGACCAGCGTGGCGTCGGGTTCCGCACAGGTGATGCGGTCGATGTCGGCGGCCCTGTAGCGCGAATGCCTGTGCGCGTAGAGGAAGTCGGTTAACGTCGTCGACGAGTGAGGTGGCGGCGTTGCGGCGTCGTAGTACAGGCCGAACCGGCCTTCATGATAGCCGAGTGCCACCGGCCCGCCGGGCACATACGCAAGCTGCTCGTTCGGCATCAGGTAGTGATAGTCGCCCGAGACGAACATCGGCTGGTAGCCACGCCGATACTGCAAAGTCTCGAGATCGAAAAAGATGCGGGCGGTGAATTCCGCCGCGACCGCCGAAACGACGAGAACGCCCAGTGTCGCCACGATTGCCCGGGCCCAGTTGCGGCCCGGCTTGCCCTGTCCAGTCATGGGGGCTTTTTCACATGATTTGCACGCCTGCGACAATCGCCCCGGATTGACCGAGTCGTCGAGCGCCCTTATACGGTCCGCGGGCCACGCTCCCCCACCGGAGTGCAGCTCTTCTGTAAGGGAGAGGTAAATGACTAAGCCGAACATGCGTCCGGCGCGTCCCGACTTTTCGTCCGGACCCTGCGCCAAGCGTCCCGGTTGGACGCCCGAAGTCCTCAAAGATGCCGCCACGGGGCGGTCCCATCGATCCAAGCTCGGCAAAAAGAAGATTGTCGAGGCCGTCGATCGCACGCGCGCGATCCTGGGCATTCCCGCCGACTACCGCATTGCCATCGTGCCCGCCTCGGACACCGGCGCCGTCGAGATGGCGCTGTGGTCGCTGCTCGGTGCCCGGCCGGTCGACATGCTGACCTGGGAAAGCTTCGGCGAGGGCTGGGTCACCGACGTGGTGAAGCAGCTGAAACTCAAGGATGCGCGCACGCTGAAGGCGCCCTACGGCCAGATCGCCGACCTGAAGCAGGTCGACTGGAAGCACGATGTCGTCTTCACCTGGAACGGCACGACCTCGGGTGTAAAAGTGCCGAACAGCGACTGGATCGCGGCCGACCGCGAAGGCCTGGCGATCTGCGATGCGACCTCGGCCGTCTTCGCCATGGACCTGCCGTGGCAGAAGCTCGATGTCGTCACCTGGTCCTGGCAGAAAGTGATGGGCGGCGAGGGCGCGCACGGCATGCTGGTGCTGAGCCCGCGCGCCATCCAGCGGCTCGAGAGCTATTCGCCGCCGTGGCCGATGCCCAAGATCTTCCGCCTCACGTCGGGCGGGAAATTCTCCGAGGCGATCTTCAAGGGCGACACGATCAACACGCCGTCAATGCTCTGCGTCGAGGACGCGATCGACGGCCTGCGCTGGGGCGAGGGCGTCGGCGGCCTAAAAGGCCTGATCGCCCGCTCGGAAGCCAATCTCGGCGTGCTTGAGAAGTTCGTCGCGGCGCGGCCGTGGGCGGCCTTCCTGGCGGTCGACAAGGCGCTCCGTTCCAACACCTCGGTCTGCCTCGTCATCACGGCCTCCTGGTTCACCGCGCTCGCCGCGGACAAACAGGCGGCGGCGGCCAAGAAGATGGCTGACGTGCTGGAAGCCGAGAAGGCCGGCTACGACGTCGGCTCGTACCGCGACGCCCCGCCGGGCCTGCGCATCTGGTGCGGCGCCACGGTCGAGACGAGCGACCTCGAAGCGCTGCTGCCCTGGCTCGACTGGGCTTATAGCGAGATCGAGCGCGAATTCGGCAAAGCAGCGGCCTGAGGAGTTAGGAACATGGCCAAACCCAAAGTTCTCATCTCCGATGAGCTCTCCCCGCGCGCTGTCGAAATCTTCTCGGAGCGCGGCTGCGACGTCCACTTCAAGCCCGGCCTGAAGCCCGCCGAACTGCGGGCCATTGTCGCCAACTACGAGGGGCTGGCGATCCGGTCAGCCACCAAGGTCACCGCCGAAGTGCTGGCCGAGGCCAAGAAGCTCCGCGTCGTGGGCCGCGCCGGCATCGGTGTCGACAATGTCGACATCAAGGCCGCCACCGCGCACGGCGTCGTCGTCATGAACACGCCGTTCGGCAACGCCATCACCACAGCCGAGCACGCCATCGCCCTGATGTTTGCCGTCGCCCGTCAGATTCCCGAAGCCAATGCCAGCACGCAGGCTGGCAAGTGGGAGAAGAACCGCTTCATGGGCGTCGAGCTCAGCTTCAAGACGCTGGGCCTGATCGGATGTGGCAACATCGGCTCGATCGTGGCCGAGCGGGCGCTGGGCCTAAAAATGCGCGTGCTGGCCTACGATCCGTTCCTGAGCGACGAGCGCGCCGCCCAGCTCGGCGTCGAGAAGGGCACGCTCGACCAGGTGCTGGCGCGCGCCGATTTCATCACCGTGCACACGCCGCTCACCGAGCAGACCAAGAACATCCTGTCCCGCGCCAACCTGATGAAGACCCGCAAGGGCGTGCGCATCATCAATTGCGCCCGCGGCGGCCTGGTCGACGAGCTGGCGGTGCGCGATCTCCTGGTCTCCGGTCATATCGCCGGCGCGGGCTTCGACGTCTTCACGGTGGAGCCGGCCAAGGAAAGCGTCCTGTTCGGCGCGCCCAACCTCGTCTGCACGCCGCATCTCGGCGCCTCGACCCTGGAAGCGCAGGAGAACGTGGCGTTGCAGGTGGCCGAGCAGATGGCCGACTATCTGCTCACCGGCGCGGTGACGAACTCGCTCAACATGCCCAACGTCTCAGCCGAGGACGCGCCGCGGCTGGCACCTTATTTGGACCTCGCCCAGAAGCTCGGCTCCTTCGCCGGCCAGCTCACCGACACCGACATCAAGGCGGTGTCGATCGAGTTCGAAGGCGACGTGGCGGCACTCAACGTCAAGCCGTTGACGCAGGTGGCGCTGATGGGTGTGCTGCGGCCGCAGCTCGATTCGGTGAACATGGTCAACGCCCCGGTCGTGGCCCGCGAGCGCGGCATCGAGGTGGCCGAGGTCAAGCACGAGCGCACCAGCGACTACCATTCGATGATCCGCCTCTCCGTGACGACCGAGAAGTACATCCGCTCGGTGACCGGCACGCTGTTCGGCGGCAAGCATCCGCGCATCGTCGAGATCAAGGGCATCGAGATCGACGCCGCCTTCGCGCCGCACATGCTCTACATCACCAACGACGACAAGCCGGGCTTCATCGGTCGACTGGGGACCATCCTGGGCGAGAACAAGGTCAACATCGCGACCTTCCATCTCGGCCGCGACAAGCCCGGTGGCTCGGCGATCGCGCTGGTCCAGGTCGACCAGCCGATTTCCTCGGCCCTGATCGGAAAGATCGGCGCCGTCGAGGGTGTCGTGCAGGCGAAGGTGCTGGGCTTCTAGAAGCGGTCGCGATCGTCTACCAGCTCATCCTGAGGCCGCCGGTGAACGCGTGGCTGTCCGAACCGGTGCCGACTTCGCCGTCATAGCGGAAATAAAGCGACGTGCGCTCGGCGATGTTGGTATTGGCGGCGAGGCCGATGGTTGCGGCGTCGCGCAGCGGCGCGGCGCCAAACACGGTGAAGGCGGCGCCTGGCGCTCCGGCGAACGAGGCCGTCACGGGCCGCGAGGTGTCGGCATATTCGTGCGCCCAACCCAACCGGAACTGCAGGGCGAGCTTGTCACGCCAGCCGGCGTCGATCGTGCCCGCGAGTTCGGCCCCCAGCACGGTGCGCGCCGAGTTGGTGATCTGCTGGGCCACGTTGAGACTGAGGGAATTGGCGCCGCTCTCGTTGAAGGCCGCCTGGTTGACGGTCGTTGCCTGGAAGCGCGCGAACGGCGTCAGCGAGGCGGCGGCCCGCTGATAGATGTCGATCTTGTAGCCGGCCTCGACCTGGCCCAGAAGCTGGTTGGCGCCGGTGCGGCCCATCGCGATGCGAGGCTGCAGGCCGGGGATGACGATCTGGCGCGTCATCTGGTTGTCGTTGTAGCCGTAGCCCGCCTGGGTATCGAGGTAGAACGCCGACTGCGTGAAAGAAGCGTAGAGGCTGGCCTGATAGCTGTTGCTGGTGCCGCGGCCGGAGAAGCCGCCGAGATACTGGTTGCCGCTGACGACGCCAAGGCCAAGACCGACCAGGAAGCGCGGATCGACGCGATAGTCGGCCCCGGTCGCGAAGCCGCCGGCGTTGTAGGTCAGCGTCGAAGAGCTGCCGTTGCCGGCGACGCTGCCGGTGACGCCCAGGGCGCTGCCCCACAGGCTCCACGGTCCGGGACCTTCACCGTCGCAGGCGACATCGCAGGCCTGGGCCAGCGCCACGCGGCTGCCGCCGCCTGCGCCGCCGCGGGCCTGGCTCATCTGCTGGCCCAGCACGTTCATGAACATCAGGCCGCCACCGATATTGGCGGTGCTGAAACCCGAATAGTTCTGGCCGCTGATGGCATCCATTGCCGCCTGGCCCTGGGCCAGGGGGAAGGTTGCGAGCGTGCCGATCACCGTGGCGAAATCGCCGGTGGCGCCGGCGACGCTGCGGTCGAGCACGCCGCCCACCGCTGCCTGATTGGTGGTTTGCGCGCCCCGCGCGAAGCCGCCGGGCTTTAGCGTCAGGTAGGCGTTGTTGTTGTCGTAGCTGAGCGACGGCTGCAGGAACGGAAGGCTGCTCGTGGCATTGGCGAAGGTGCCGCTGACACCGCCAGTGGCGTTCAGGATGGTGTAGGTCGTGCTCATGGCATAGGGGCCGCTCGCGTCCGGCAGGACGGCGACGGTGCCGCCGTTGATCGTAGCCGTTCCCGGCGCACCTGTGACGTTGATGCGGTCGGCCTGGCCTGCGGCATTGGCCTCGACCTGGTAGGTGCTGCCGGCGGCCTGGGTGTACGAGCCGACGACGCTCAACGTACCGATCGAGTTGCCCGGCGCCATCGTGCCGCTCATGTTCACGTTGCCGGTGATGGTGCCGGCGCCGCCGAGATTGCCACCGCTGCCCACCGTCACGTTGCTGGTGATGCTGCCGTTGATGGCCAGCCTTCCGCCCGAGACCGAGGTCGGGCCGGTGTAGGTGTTGGCGCCGGTCAGGTTCAAGGTGCCGGTGCCCTGCTTGACCAGCCCGCCGGTGCCGGTGATCACGGCGGCCACGCTGGTGTTGCTGGTCTCGGCCACGGTCAGCGTGCTGGCGCCCAGCGAGATCGTGCCGCCGCTGCCCGACAGCGATGCCACCGTGAGGTTGTTGCCGTTGAAGTCGAGGATGCCGCCGTTGACGGTGAGGGCGCCGGCGGTGGGCAGCGAGGCGCCCGTCGCCAGCTGCAACGTGCCGGCGTTCACCGTCGTGCCGCCGGCATAGCTGTTGGCGCCCGACAGGGTGAGCGTGCCGGTGCCGGCCTTGGTGAGGCCGCCGGCGCCCGAGACCGCCGTCGACAGCGTGATGTTGCCGCTGGTGGTGTTGAAGGTGCCGCCGCTGGCGCCCAGCGTGACCTGGCGCGCCGAGGTCAGGGCGGCCGTTGGCTGGAGCGTGCCGCCGTTCAGCGTGAGCCCGCCCGATGCCGCGCCCATGCCTGAATCGGCGCTGACCGTCAGGGTCGCACCGCCGGTGACGGCCGTGCCGCCGGTGTAGGTGTTGACGCCGGTCAGGTTGACCTGGCCGCTGCCGATCGTGAGGCTGCTCGAGCCCGCGATGACGCTGGAGATGGTCCCCGTGCCGGTCTGCAACAATGTCGTGTTGCCTGTCAGGAAGGTTGGCAGGCTGTTGGCAAAGCCGCTCTGAAGATCGACGTTGCCGGTCAACGACAGCCCGGCCGTCACCTGGCCGATGACGCCCGAGGCGCCGGCCCAGGCGTAGCCGACAAATCCGCCGATCGGGTCGTACAGATAGTCGAAGCCCTGGAAGAACTGGCGGCCGGTGTTGAGGAAGATCGACGCGCCGGAGACCACCTCGACGGTGTTGTTGGGGTTGAGCGGATTGCCGGCCACGCCCAGCGTGTAGCTGTAGTTGGCGGGCTGCGGCGTGCTTTGTCCCGGCAGGAAGAGCTGGACCTGCGCGCCGCTGGCCGTCGTGATGCAATTGCCGCCGCCCGGCGGAGTGGGGCAGGGCGACGTCGCGAGCGTGTAGCCCGGCGGCGGCGTCAAGTACGAATAGCCGATGCCGGCATCGGGCAGGACTTGGCCGCTGCCGGTCACGCCGCCCACCGTGATCGTCATGGGCGCCTGCTGCCAGGCCGGCGCCGGCTGGCCCGAGTTCGCCGCGTTCGGCGTCAACTTGACGAAGGCGAAGTTGCTCGAGGGATTGTTGCCGTTGACGTCGGCGGTGTTGCTGAGGCCAAGCGTCACGCCGCTGTTGGTGATGAGGTAGCCGGGGCGGAGCGTGCTGATCGGACTGCCGGACTGGAGCGAGGTGATGTTGATGAAAGGGTTGGTGTTGTTGTAGGCGGCGGGCGCATTGATCGAGCTCGACCCGCGATCGAAGCCGACGCCCATGTAGGCGACGCCCGTGGGATTTGAGCTTGGCGTGCAGGTCCGGCCGGCGATCGTGCAGGTCTGGTTGGTCACCAGCAGCACCGTGACCTTCGCCGTCGCCAGCGCCGCGCCGGCCACCGAGGCGACGCCGGGTGATGAGACGGTGGCTGTGTTGTTGATAACGACGTTCGTCTCATAGAAGGTGCCGGTCGAGAGCAGTCCGCTGCTGCTGTAGAACTGACTTCCCGTTCCGACGGCCCTGTCGTTCGGTCCCGGCGTGAAATTGTCCGGCGTGACAATGATGCCGGTCGATCCCGTATCCATGACGAATTTGGTCGGATTTCCACCCGTCATCGTGAGATAGATGCTGGCCCCGTTGGTCGTGCTCATCGCGCCATCGGCGAACGAAATCGTGGGCAGGCTGGTGTAGCCGCCGTAGAGGTTCCAACTCTGCGCGAACGCCGGCGCGCTCACGGCGATTGCGAGCCACAAGCCCATACCGGTGACGCGGGCTGCGAGATCGAACCGAGGGATCATCGACACGATGTGAATACGCACTTCTTTCGGTGTTTCTTCCAGCGTTGGACTACCCGAAATGAGCCGGTGTCACCAGGTCATGCGCAGTCCGGCACTGAACGCGTGGTTGTCGGTTCCAGTGCCGACTTCACCGTCGTAGCGAAAATAGAGCGACGTGCGCTCGGCGATCAATGTGTTGGCGGCGAAGCCGAGAGAAGCGACGTCGCGCTGAGGTGCGGCGCCAAACACGGTGAAGGCGGCGCCCGGCGCGCCGGCGAAGGAGGCCGTCACCGGCCGTGAGACGCTGGCATATTCGTGCGTCCAGCCGAGGCGGAACTGCAGCGCGAGCTTCTCGCGCCAGCCGGCATCGATGCTGCCGGCGAGTTCGGCGCCGATCGTGCTGCGCACCGAATTGACCGTCTGCTGCGCCACGCTGAGGTTGAGCGATCCGGCGCCGGTCTCGCTGAAGGCGGCCTGACTGTTGTTCACGCCCTGCATTCGCACGAACGGCGTCAGCGACGCCGCGGCGCGCTCGTAAATGCCGATCCCGTAGCCGGCCTCGACCTGGCCGACGAACTGGTTGGCGCTGGTCTGGCCCGTTGCCGTGCGCGGCTGCAGGCCGGGGATGGCGATCATGCGGGTCATCTGGTTGTCGTTGAAGCCGTAGCCCGCCTGGCCATCGAAGTAGAACGCGCCTCGTGTGAACGAAGCGTAGAGCGTGGCCTGGTAGCTGGTGCTGGTGCCACGACCGCTGAAGCCGCTGAGATACTGGTTGCCGCTCGAGAACCCGACGCCGAGGCCGACGAGGAATCGCGGATCCAGCCGATAGTCGATGCCGGTGGCCACGCCGCCGGCGTTGTAGGTGACCGTCGCGGCGTTGCTGTTGCCGGCGACGCTGCCGGTGGCGCCGAGCGCGCTGCCCCACAGGCTCCACGGGCTCGGAGTCTGGACTCTCTCTGGATCATCGCAGGCGAACTCGCAAGCCTCGGCCAAGGCGACGCGACCGCCGCTGCCGACGGAGCGGGCGGCGGCCATCTGTTGGCCGACCGCGTTCATGAACAGCAGGCTGCTGCCGACGTTGGCGGTGCTGAAGCCCGAGTAGTTCTGGCCGCTGATCGCATCCATCGCGGCCTGGCCTTGCGCGAGGGTGAGCGTCGCCATGGTGCCGATGACGGTGGCGAAGTCACCTGTCGAACCTGCAACGCTACGGTCGAGCACGCCGCCGACGGCGCGCTGGTTGCCGCTGCTGGCGCCGGCGGCGAAGCCGCCGGGCTTGAGGGTGAGATAGACGTTGTTGGTGTCATAGCCCAGCGAGGCCTGCAGGAAAGGATAGTTGCTGGTGACGCCGGCATAGGTGCCGGTGACGCCACCGGTGGCGTTGAGGATCGTGTAAGTCGTACTGGGTGCATAGACGCCGGGGTCGGCCAGCGCCTGGACCGTGCCGCCGTTGATGGTGGCCGTTCCCGGTGCGCCGGTGACGTTGATGCGGTCGGCCTGGCCTGTGGCATTGGCCTCGACCTGATAGGTGCTGCCGGCGGCCTGGGTATAGGAGCCGCTCACGGTGAGGGTGCCTATCGAGTTGCCGGGCGCCGCGATGCCGTTGTTGGTCACGTTGCCGGTGATGGTGCCGACGCCGCCGAGATTGCCACCGCTACCCACGTTGACGTTGCTGGTGATGCTGCCGTTGACGGCGAGCCGGCCGGCCGAGACCGAGGTCGGGCCGGTGTAGGTGTTGGCACCGGTCAGGTTCAGGATGCCGGTGCCCTGCTTCACCAGCCCGCCGGTGCCGGTGATGACGGCGGCGACGCTGGTGTTGGCCGTCTCGGCCACGGTCAGTGTGCTGGCGCCCAGCGAGATCGTGCCGCCGGCGCCTGACAGCGATGCCACCGTCAGGTTGTTGCCGTTGAAGTCGACCGTACCGCCATTGACGGTGAGCGCGCCGTCGGTCGGTAGGGCGTTGGCGCTGCCCAGGCGCAAGGTGCCGGCCGATACGGTCGTGCCGCCGGTGTAGCTGTTGTTGCCCGACACCGTGAGCACACCGGCGCCGATCTTGGTGAGGCTGCCGCTGCCCGACATGTTGCCGGCATAGGTCGCGGTAGTGGCCTGGTCGAAGACGACCGAGGCGTTGTTCGTGATGGAGCCCTGCAGGTTTGCGGCCGTGCCTTGCAGGACACCGCCCGACACCGTCGTGCCGCCGGTGTGGCTGCTTGTTCCCGTGAGGATCAGGGTGCCGGCATTCTGTTTGACCAGGCGGCCGGTGCCCGACATGGCGCCGGCGTAGGTGCTGCTGCCGGTCTGGTCGAACACCACGGTGGCGTTGTTCGCGATGGCGCCTTGCAGGCTGGTGGCATTGCCCTGCAGGACGCCGGCCGAGACAGTCGTGCCGCCGGAGTAGGTATTGGCGCCCAGCAGCGTGAGCGTGCCGGTGCCCTGCTTCACGAAGGAACCGCTGCCGGTGATCACCGAAGAGAGGGTGGCGCTGTTCGCGTTGCCCGCGGTCAGCGCGCCTGCGCCCAGAGCCAGCGTGCCACCGGTGCCGGACAGGGTTCCCACCGTCTGAGTGCGGCCGGCGAGGTCGAAGATGCCGCCGTTGATCGTGAGTGCGCCGGTCGACAGCAGCGACCCGCTGGCGCCCAGCCGCAGCGTGCCGCCGTTCACGATCGTTCCGCCGGTGTAGGTGTTCGCCGCGCCCAGGATAAGGGTGCCGGAGCCGAACGTCAGCGAGTTGGGTCCGCTGATGGCGGCGTTGATCGTTGCCGTTCCAGCGCCGGTAACGCTGAAGCTCGTCGCGCCGAACAGGTAGGTCGGCAGGGTCGACAGGAAATTGTCGGACAAGGTCACCGTGCCCAGCAGAGCAACGCCGGGCGTCGATTGGCCGGTGGCAGAGCCGACGGCCGGGCCGACCCATTTGTAACCGACGTAACCGTTGTCGTAATCGTAAAGATAGTCGAAGCCGAGGAAGAACTGGCGGCCGGTATTGATGTTGATGTCGGGACTGCCAACTTTGACAGGGGTCACGTTGCAAGGTGAAACGCCGGCAGCAACCGTACAGGGATTGGGAAGATTCATCGCATCGAACTGGTAGCTGGCGCCGGCCCCGTCCTGGCCGGGGCCGGGGAACGAGATTTGAATGCTGGTGTTCGCTGGCGCAAGAACGCCGCTGTGAAGCCCTGACCCGGGTGGCGGCGTAATGAACATGTAGTCGATGCCGGCGTCCTGGAGAACGGTGCCGCTTCCGGGCGTGCCGCCGTTGACCGAGACGGTCATGCTGGTCGCATTCCAGTCGATGGTGTTCGGCACCAGCTTCACCATGGCGAATCCCGAATTCGCGCTGCTCGGTACCCCCAGGGTGACCCCGGTGCTGGTGATGACGTAGCCTTTGCTGCTCAACCCATCGACGTTGAGGAACGGATTGGCGGAGACCGGGATCATGGTGGCGGGGTCCGCGCCATTGCCACGATTGAAGCCTACGCCCATGTAGTGAGTATCCGCTGCGTCGCCGCCGCCGACATAGAGCACCCGGACGGTCGAGGTCGCCTTGAGCGTCGTGCCGTCGGCATCGAAGATCCTGACCTTGGTATCGTAATAGGTGCCGGTGTAGCCCACTCCGCTGCTGCTGTAGGATTGGCTGCCGGTGCCTTGCGGCGTGAGGCCGGTCGGGTTGAAGTAGTTGCTTCCGACCACGATGCCGGTCGAGCCGGTATCCATGGTGAACGCCTTCAGGGCGCCATAGGTCAGCGAGCCGTTTTCCACCCGGAGATTGACCATGGCCGCTTGATCGTTCCCCGGCCCCATTGCCCCGGTGGGATTCGCGGTGCTGGGTGCATATCCCACGGATATGCCGGTGCCGCTGTAAAGGTTCCACGACTGCGCTTGAGCGGAATCGACCATGGCGATGGCGAGCCACAGGCCAAGACCAGCAACGTACGGCCTGCAGTCGGTCATTCGTTGCTTTCCATGCCCTCTACTCTATGGCGACGCGAGTATGCGCATCATTCGCAGATTCTCTAGCAGCGAATTGCCCGGAATGAGCCAGTCGCTCGCCCAAAATGAGCGGTCGAGAGACGATGCCGATGAAGCCGGGCTTTAAGGCCGCGTCCTGCTTCGGGTCGGCATGAGAAAAGTTTCCTCGCGCCGCCCGAGACGACAGCGCTATCGTCATGCCGATGAAACAGAGGTATTCGCATGCCCCGTGTCAGTGAAATCGAGGAAGATAGCGGCGATCCGACGCTGAAGGCGATCTTCGACCGACAGCGCGAGATGTTCGGCGGCCTGCTCAATCCCACCAAGGTCCTCGCGCACTGCCCGCCGATCCTCCGCGCCGCCGGCCTGCTCGGCCAATCGATCGAGCAGTCGGGCCTGCTGCCCAAGGGGCTGCCGGCGCTGCTCTATGTCCGCGTCGCCACCATCAACGGCTGTCCGTTTTGAATGGATATCAATTCCAGCCGTGTGCTGGAAACGACGGAAGGCGGCATGGAGAAGCTTGCTGAAGTAACAGACTGGCGTGACAGCAAGCTGTTCAGCGAAGCCGAGCGGTTGGCGCTCGAATATGCCGAGCGCATCACCTACACCGACCGGAAGGTCGACGATGCGCTCGTCGACGGGCTGAAGAAGCACTACAGCGATGCGCAGATCGTCGAGATGACCGCCGCGATCGCGATGGAGAATTTCCGCAGCAAGTTCAATCCGCCGCTCGGCGTCGAGGCGCAGGGCTTCTGCGTCGTGCCGACCAAGCGGGGATAGGCCTCTACTCCATCTCGATCTTGAGTTCCTTCAGGGTCTTGCCCCAGAAGACATGCTCTTCGCCGACGAACTTGACGAACTCGGCACGCGTGCGCTCGGGGGGCATTTCGAGGCCGTCCCGGGACAGAGCCTCCTCCCACTTCGGATTCTTCATCGCCTGCTTGGTCGCCGCATCGATCTTGTCGAGAATGTCCGGCGGCGTCTTGGCGGGGGCG
This sequence comes from Reyranella massiliensis 521, assembly GCA_945860205.1. Classification (GTDB taxonomy): domain Bacteria; phylum Pseudomonadota; class Alphaproteobacteria; order Reyranellales; family Reyranellaceae; genus Reyranella; species Reyranella massiliensis_B. The sequence goes on from CAMARK010000038.1 coordinate 21,168, forward strand.
AACAGGCCCTGCCAGCTGGTCACCACGACGTCGATGCCCTGTTCCTTGAGCGTCGGTACGTCGGGCATCGACTTCACGCGCTTGTTGCCGGTGACTGCCAGGGCCTTGAGGTTGCCGCCCTTGACCTGCGATACCGCAGGCGGCAGCGACGAGAAGTTCATCGTGATCTGGCCGCTGATCACGTCGGCCACGGCCGGTCCTGTCCCCTTGTAGGGCACGTGCGTGATCTGGATGCCAGCCGCCTTGGCGAAGAGAGCGCCAGCGAGGTGGTTGTTGCCGCCCACGCCCGACGACGAGTAGGTGAGCTTCTCCGGGTCTTTCTTGGCCATCGCCACCAGCTCGGTGGCATTGTTGGCGGGCACGTTCTTACCCACGACCAGGACGTACTGATAATCCGTCACCTGGCAGATCGGCGCCAGCGCGGCGAGGGTGTCGATCATGCCCTTCTGCACGTGCGGGTTGATGATCACGTTGGTGCCGACCGCGACGAACAGCGTCTGGCCGTCCGGCTTGGCGTTCGCAACCATGCGCAGGCCGATCGATCCGGCCGCGCCGCCTTTGTTGTCGATGATGATCTGCTGGCCGATGACCGGCGTCATGGCGTGTGCCAGCTCGCGGGCATTGATGTCGGTGCTGCCGCCCGCGGCGTAGCCGACGACGAAGGTGACCGGCCCGTTCGGCCACGCGGCCTGCGCGCGCAACGTCGACGGCAGGAGGAGGGAGGTGCCGCCCAGAGCGAGGGCGTGTCTGCGATTAATCGTGATCATTGTTTCCTCCCAAGTTTGTCATCCCGAGCGTAGCGGGGGATCTTTCCTGTGGCCTCAAAGATCCCTCGGGCTGCGCCCTCGGGATGACACTTCGTGTCAGTTCTTGCCGGCAACGTAGCGTCCGGCGCCGTCGCCCGCCAGCTTGCCGAGCACGGCGCCCGAGACCAGGCCCGTGCCGCCGGGGTAGTTGTGATAGAACAGCCCACCCACCAGCTCGCCGGCGGCAAACAGGCCCGGGATCGTGTGGCCGTCGGTGTTCTCGACCTCGCCCTCGTTGCTGATCTTGAGCCCGCCGAAGGTGAAGGTGAGGCCGCAGGTGACCGCGTAGGCCTCGAACGGAGCCTGGTCGATCGTGTTGGCCCAGTTGCTCTTCGGGACCGCGAGACCCCGGGTACCGCGGCCGTCCTTGACCGCCGGATTGAACGGCACCTCGGTCATGACGGCGGCGTTCCACTCCTTGATCGTCTTCAGGAAAGCCTTCGGGTCGACGCCCTCGAGCTTGCCCGCCAGCTCCTCGATCGTGTCGCCGCGCACCTTGGTCATGCGCTTGATGCGATATTCGTCGCGCAGCTTGTCGAGCACCTTCGAATCGAAGATCTGCCAGGCAAACTGCTGCGGCTGGCTCAGGATCACGGCGCCGTACTTGGCGTAGGTGTAGTTGCGGAAGTCCGCGCCCTCGTCGACGAAGCGGAGCCCATTGGCGTTCACCATGATGCCGAGCGGGTAGGAGTGTTTCTGGAAATTGTCGCCGACTTCGAGGTCGCCGAACTCCGGCGCGTTCATGTCCCAGCCGACGGCGTGGCCGCCTGACCAGTTGCCGTGCGCCTTGGCGCCGATCGCCAGCGCCATGTTGATGCCGGCGCCGGTGTTGAAGCGCGTGCCGCGCACCTTGGCGAGATCCCAGGTCGGCCCGAGATAGCGCGTGCGCATCTCGGCGTTGCTCTCGAAGCCTCCGCAGGCCAGCACCACCGCCTTGGCGCCGATCCGCACCTTGCGCCCCTTGTGGCGGGCGATGACGCCGCGCACCACGCCGTCTTCCTCGATGAGGGAGACCGCCGCTGTTTCGTAGTGAATGGGAATGCCGGCCTTCACGGCCGCCTTGTGCTCGAGATCGACCAGGCCCGGCCCGCCGCCCCAGGCCTCGACCGCGAGGCCGCCCCAGAACTTGTACTTGCTGTTCACCTTGAAGGCCTGCCGGCCGTAGCTCGGCTGGAAGCGCACGCCCTTGGAGCGCATCCACTTCAGCGTCTCGAAGCTCCGGCCGATCAGGATGTCGGTGAGTTCGGGGTCGCAGCGGTAGTTGGTGACGCGGCCCATGTCGTCGAGGAACTCGTCGGCCGAGTAGCTGCCGAAGTCGACGTCGCGCTTCTCGTCCGGGGTGAGGTCATAGAGCTGCACGAGATCTTCTACGCCGTGGAACACCACGCGCATGGCGCCCGCGGTATAGGTGCTGTTGCCGCCGCGCTCTTCCTCGGGCGCAGCCTCCAGCATGGCGACCGTGGCGCCCTTTTCGCGTGCTGCAAGCGCTGCACAAGCCGCGGCGTTGCCCGCGCCCACCACCAGAACATCGACCTGAAAATCGTCCACGCACTGCTCCTCGATTTTGGCCCCAACTTTGCGTTAGAATAGCGCAATGGGTGATCGTTTCGACCGTCTAGGGGTCCGGCATGCCAATGTCGAGGCCCTGCTGCGCCGGCCAGGCATCGGGCACAACAACGGCCCGGTCTTCGACATGTCCTGGGAAGCCTGGGTGTGGCGCCGCGCCGCCGCCAAGGCCTGGAAGGCGCCCAAGCCCGAAGTGGCGATGATGCGGATCAAGCGGGCCGAGCGTCTGGGCATTACATATAAAGAATTGACCTCGGCACTGATGGATTCCGGCGCCTATCTCGGCGCCGCCGTGCTGCCGCTGTCGCTGGCCGCCCGCGTCCGCCGGGGACCGAACCGCGAAATCGTGGTCGAGCCGCGCAACTCGATTGCCGACCTGGTCGCGAAATTCCGTGGCCGCCTGTTCATCCTGGGCGACATCGACGCCGTGCCCGCGATGAGCGAGGCCGAACGGGCCGAGTTCCTGCTGCTGCTGAACCGCGCCTTCGACGGCAAGGTCGAGGCGATCGGCTGGGGCCATGACGGTCCCGCCATCCGCGCCCTGCTGAAGGCCAACGCGCTGCCGCACCAGGAGGCGTTCCTGGTGGGCTCCGGCATCGGCCACCGCGTGCTGGGCGAGAGCGCCGGCCTGCCGCTCACCAAGGATATCGATACGTGGCTGACGTAGAGCCGCCCCTCAAAGGCGTCCGCGTCGTCGAACTCACGCACACCATCCTCGGACCGTCCTGCGGCATGATCCTGGCCGATCTCGGCGCCGAGGTGATCAAGGTCGAACCGCTGGACGGCGATCGTACGCGCAAGCTGCGTGGCTTCGGCGCCGGCTTCTTCGGCTACTTCAACCGCAACAAGAAGAGCCTGGCGCTCGATGTCGACAAGCCCGAGGGCAGGGCGGCGCTGGTCAAGCTGCTGCAGTCGGCCGACGTGCTGATCGAGAATTTTGCTCCCGACTCGATGGCCAAGCGCGGGCTGGGGCCGCAGGATCTCGAGAAGATCAATCCGCGCCTCGTCTATTGCGCGCTCAAGGGCTTTCTCCCCGGACCGTATGAAAAACGCCCGGCGCTGGACGAGGTTGTGCAGATGATGGGCGGGCTCGCCTACATGACTGGGCCATCGGGCCGGCCACTGCGTGCGGGCACGTCGGTGGTCGATATCGTCGGCGGCATGTTCGGCGCCTTCGGCACGGTGCTGGCGTTGAAGCAGCGCGACAAGACGGGCAAAGGCGGGCTGGTCGAAAGCGCGCTGTTCGAGTCGGTGGTCTTCCTGATGGGCCAGCACCTCGCCATCACGGCGATGAACGGTGCGCCGCCACCGCCGATGCCGGAGCGCGTGAGCTCGTGGGCGGTCTACGAGATCTTTGGCACCTCCGACGATCTGCAGGTCTTCGTTGGCATCACCAGCGATGGCCAGTGGAAGCGCTTCTGCGAATTCTTCAAGCAGCCGGAGCTCGCGAACGATCCCAGGCTCGCCAGCAACAACCTGCGGATCGAGGCACGGCCGTGGTTGGTGCCCAAGGTGGCGGCGGTCTTCAAGGCCTACACCAAGCAGGCGCTCGAACAGATCTGCCTGGACGCCGACATTTCCTTCGCGCCGGTCGCGCGGCCGCAGGACCTGTTCGACAATCCGCACCTGTTGGCCAACGGCTCGCTGGCGCCGACGACCCTGCCGGGCGGCGTGAAGACACGCCTGCCGCTGCTGCCTTTCCAGATGTTCGGCTGGCGGCCGCCGCTGGTCAGCGACCCGCCGGAGATCGGCCAGCACAACGACGAGGTGCTCGGATCGCTGGGCTACGATGCGGCGGCGATCAAGGCGCTGACGGCAAAGTAGGCCGTCGCATGGCGAAGAGATCGGCGTGTGGCACGACGACAAGCCGACTGGAGCGAAGTGCCGGCCGCCGAAGGTGCCGAGCGATCTGCGACCAGGCAATCTGCCCACGATACAGACGACACAATTTCACCGACCCGCAATACGTCGATGATACGCAAGTCCCTTAGACAGAATTCACCGGCAAGGGCAGTCCCGCCCCGCCGCACGAGACTTCGGGGATAGTGTCATGTTCCAGATCATCGGCTCCTTCCTGGCCCTCGCCACCGTCATCGCCACCCTCGCCGCGGCGCCGGTCTACGGCCTCGCCTTCGCTGTCGGAACACTCGTCTGGGTGGTCAAGGCCAAGCCGGCCCAGGCCGCAATCCAGCACGACGCCCCGCAGGGTGGCGTCGTCATTTTGGCCCAGTTCCGCTAAGTTCCAGTTTCGGCCGCCGCCCTTTGCGGTGGCGCTCTTTTCGCTCCCGTTCCGCATTCGCGCATCAGGACGAGCGATCCATCTCTGCCAAAGTCCTATCCGATCTCGGCCTGCGCCCGTTGCACTTCGACGGCCAGTGGCCCGAGGCTGTCCTGGCAGGCGGCGCGGTCGCCCGCCTTTGCGGTGCGTTCCAGCGTTCCCGCCGCCTCGCCCAGCGCCCGGGCGCCGACCGCCAGCGCGCTGCCCTTTAGGCGATGGGCGGCAGCGGCGAGGGCCGGCAGGTCGCCTGCCGTCATCGCCGCCTCGATGTCGCGGCGCGACTCGCCGGCGGTCGTGGAAAATTTGCGCAGCAGGTCGCGCCGTGCCGCCTCGTCGTCGGCGATCCACGGATCTAGCACGCTACGGTCGATCGCCGGCTTGGCCCCGGCGTCGCCGCGCAACCAGCGCTGCAGGGTGGCGCGCAGGCGATCGAGGCTGACCGGCTTGGACAGATAGCCATCCATGCCGGCGGCCCGGCAGCGCTCGTCCTCGCCCGCCAGCGCGTTGGCCGTGACCGCGACAATCGGCGTATGCGCCCGACGGTCGGCTGTCTCGAGCCGGCGGATCTCCGCCGTCATCTCGAAGCCGTCCATCTGCGGCATGTGGATGTCGGCGAAGACGATGTCGTAGGTGCCGCCGCGCCACGCCTGCAGGCCGGCCAGGCCGTCGGCCGCCGAGTCGGAGGCGACGCCCAGCGCACGAAGCTGGCGGACGAGCACGTCGCGGTTGATCGGATGGTCGTCGACCACCAGCACGCGGTTGCCGGCAAGGCTCGTCGATGCGGCCGCGGCTGTCGTCTCGGCCGGACTCCGGTCGAGGGGCAGGTCGGTCAGTGGCGAGTCGGCCGGGGCAGCCAGCAAGATGAGCGTCACGGTGAAGGTCGAGCCGGCGCCGGGGGAGCTCTCGGCCGCCACGTCGCCGCCCATGAGCTGGGCGAGGCGCCGTACGATCGACAGGCCAAGGCCGGTGCCGCCGAAGCGGCGTGTCGTCGAGCTGTCGGCCTGGGAGAAGGGCAGGAACAGCCTCTCCTGCTGCGCCTCGCTCATGCCGATGCCGGTGTCGCTCACCGACAGCACGACGCGCGTGCCGCCTTCGCCCAGCGGTTCGGTGCGGGCGCGGATCATGGCGCCGCCCCGGTCGGTGAACTTTAGCGCATTGCCCAGAAGATTGAACAGGATCTGGCGGACCCGCGTGGGATCGCCGACCAGCGCATCAGTCGAGCCCGGCGCCACGGCGGCCACCAGCGACAGGCCCTTGCGCTCGGCCTGCGGCCGGAAAGTGGCGATCGCGCCCTCGACCAGACCGGTCAGCGAGAACGGGGTCTCCTCGAGTTCGAGGGCGCCGGCCTCGATCTTGGAGAAGTCGAGCAGGTCGTCGATGATCCGCAGCAGCGCCTGCGCCGACTCGCGCATCGTGGCCACCGTGCGGGCCTGCGCCTCGTCGACACCCTCGGCCTCCAGCACCTCCATCATGCCGAGCACGCCGTTCATCGGCGTCCTGATCTCGTGGCTCATGGTAGCGAGGAAGGTCGACTTGGCCTGGTTGGCGGCCTCGGCGTCGGCCCGCGACTTCTCGGCGGCGACTAGCGCCCGCTCCAGCTCGCGTTGGCGGCGGCGCTCCTCCGAGACGTCGCTGACCAGCACGACGGCGCGCCGGTCGGCTTCGTAGCGCATCGACACGCGCGCCCATTTCCCGGGACCGTAGACGAACAGCGCCGGCCGCCCCGCCTTGATCGTCGCGAGTTGACGATCGGCCCAGATCGCTGGGTCCTCGTTCGGCGGCGCTGCACCGGCCTTGCCGGCTTGCAGCATGGCGGCGTCGAGCTGGGTGCCCGGCGCGACGATACCCGGCAGGTGGTGCATGAAGCGCCGGTAGGCCTCGTTGCACAGGATCAACTTCTCGTCGCTATCGAGGAAAGCGATGCCGTCGTCCATCGCCTCCATGGCGAGCAGCAGCCGTTCGCGTGCCTCCGCCGCTTCGTCGCGCGCTGCCTCCAGTTCACTTTCGCGATCCTTGAGGTCGGTGATGTCGCGATACATCGCGAGCAGGCCGCCGTCCGACATGGGCAGGAAGTTGAACTCGACGACTCGCCCGGACGCCGTGCGCCGCTCGTAGCGGTTGCCGCCCGGCTTCAGCATGGCCTGCGCCCGCGCCTCGACCAGCGCCTCCACTTCAGCTTCGTCGACGGCGGGCCCAAAGTCGCCTCGGCGCGCCTGGAATCGCAGAATGTCGCGGGCATACGCACCGGGATAGGCGACATCGGGCGTGAGGCGCTGGAAGTCCATGACCTGGCGGTTGGTGATTCGCCAGCGGAAATCCTTGTCGAACAGCATGACGCCGTCGGTCATGTTGTCGACCATACTCTGCAGGGTGGTTCGCGCCGTCTCCAGATCGGCTTCGCGCATCTTGATATCGGTGATGTCGGGCAGCAGCGAGACCGTGCCGCCGTCGCTGGTCTTGCGATTGAGAAGCCGGGTCCACCGTCCGCCATGCGTCGGGATCTCGCGGTCGACGCGACCCGACCGGAACAGCGCCAGCGTGTCGGTGATCGCCTGAGCGTAATTGCCTTGCGCCGACAGCATGTGCCCGGCCTCGACATAGTCGCGGATGCCGTCTTCGAACTTCTCGCCGGGGGTGACCGCCCGCGGGATATCGCGCATGCGCCGGCGGTAGGCACTGTTGCAGACCACGAGACGCTCGTCGGCATCGAAGGCGGCGAACGGCTCGTCGAGGGATTCGATGGCGTCGACTAGTCGCCGGCGGGTGGTGTCGGCTTCGGCACGCGCCGCGTCGATGTCGGTGAGGTCGCGATGGACGGTGAGGACGCGCCCGCCGGGCAGCGGCCGGTAGGTCACCTCGACGGTGCGGCCGGTGACGGTGCGGCGGCGCTCGGCCGGCTGGCCGGGCGCGTCGAAGCGGGCGGCGCGGCTTGCGATCCAGCCTTCGAGGCCGCCCGGCAGCGCCTCGATCGGGCCGTAGTCGCCGCGCTGGGCGCGGAAGCGGACGATGTCGGCGAAGGTCGGCAGGGTCTTCAGCAACTCGTCCGGCATGTCGTGCAGCCGTGCCATCGCCTTGTTCTGGTAGAGCCAGCGGCCGTCGCTCTCGTAGAGCATCGCGCCGTCGCTCATGTTGTCGAGCACAGTGCGCATCGTGTCCTGGGCGAAGGCCACGTCGCGGTGCGCCTCGTCGAGGGTCTGCGACATGTCCGACGCGGCGAGGTCGCGCGCGATCTGCTCGCGCATGCGGCGGCGCTCGAAGTGCGCGAACAGGTTGATGATGACGAAGAAGCCGAAGGCGATCCCGGCCAACCCGATGGCCTGACGGCTGCCGTCGACCAGCACCAGCACGGCGCAGGTCGGCAACAGCGCCGCCGCCGCGACGAGTATAAAGGTGCGGCCATCGAGCCCGCGCGACGGCGACCAGCCGCCGATCAGGCAGAGCGCAAAGGTCCAGAGCGTGCGCTCCTGGTCGGCCGGCAGGGTGGCGAAGAAGCCGCCCATCAGGCCGTTGGCGAAGGTCGTGGGCACGGCGGTGACGGTGTAGAGCCAGCGCCAGCCCGACAGACTCGCGGCGCCGGGATCGCGCTTGTGCGCGACCTGCACGCGCCACGATCCCCAGACCGAGACGACGTAGATGACTGCCGGGACGAGGAACATCCAGAGCGGCGCGATTCCGGCATAGAGCGACGCCGCCACGGCCGCGAAAATCGGCAGGGCGACCAGCTTGGGCAGGATGGGAATCGCCACCAGCCGGTCGGTGACGATCTGCTCGACCCGCTTCGGGTCGATGCCGGCGATGTTCAACTGGTTCATGTCGATCATGCTGTGAGCCCGATGTATCGGCCGTGTGTCGCGGGCCCTGTGCTTTGTATCGTCGAAGTCGCGGGCAGGGCCCGACGATACACCGGCGACACGACCCGGCCCAATCCCGCGATACACACGGCACACCAAGGCGGGCGGCGCGACACCGCCACGACTTGGGACACGGGCATGATCCTCCCATCAGCGGACGGCACAACGCGGCCCGCCAAACCTCGAAACGGGAGACAGACAATGTTCAAGACCATCATCACCTTCGCCGCCCTCGCCACCCTGGCGGCCACCGCCATCGCCCCAGCCTATGCCTACGTCTCCTTGAACGGCGGCGGCAACAACGGCGCCAACGAGAACGGCTGGAGCAACGGCGGCGGCGAGAACGGCGCCAACGAGAACGGCTGGACCAACGGCGGCACTGAGAACGGCGAGTTCATCAACGGCGGCGGCGCCAACGGCAGCGGGCCGAACGGTAGCGGCCCGAACGGTAGCGGCCCGAACGGTGGCGGCACCAACGGCGGCAACACCAACGGCGCGGCGGGCGGTTCCTCGACGCTGTCGATCCTGGCGATCGAACTGCCGCCCGAGACTCGCTAATCGGTCCTTAACGGCCCGTCCTTCGCGACGGGCCGTTTCCTCTTTCAGGAGCACCCGCCATGCACCGTACCATCCTCGCCGCTCTCACCTTGCTCTGCGCCGCTGCGGCGCCGGCCGCCGCCCAGCCGGCCCTCCAGTCGGCGCCTCGTGTGACGGTCGAGGGCACCGAGTTCGTGGCGGCGCTGCCCGACGGTCGCGTCCTGCGCAGCCGCGACCTCGTGGGGGCGACGCTCGATGCACGCTTTGCCGGCCGGCCGGTGCGGATCCGTATCGCGGCGGTCGAGCCCGATCCCAGGGACAGCAGCGGCACCGTCTGGCTGCATACGCTGGAAAAGACCGGTGCCGATGGCGCCTGGACCAACTTCTGCACGGCCGGTCCCGACGGCCGCCGCCAGGGCTTTCCCCTTGAGGGTGGTCCGGACGGTATTGAACTGAGCTGCACCGCAGGTGCGATCGCCAAATGCGCGCGCTTCGGCTACCGCCGCTGGACCGCGGCGGCCGACGGCACCGCGCTGGCCCCACTGCACCAGGCCTGCGTCCGGATGGTGCGCGGCGACTACGGCGGTGCCGACCGGCCGTGGACCAAGAACGGCATGCTGATCGACGTCTATGACGATCACGGCGTGCAGACGTCCGACAATTCCCCGGACGACGTTTTCGAGGCGGGGTGGAGCCCTGACGGCGCGGTCTGCGTCCATCACGTCCGTGTCAAGGAGAACACCACCCTGGCCGAATTGGAGGCGCTCTATCCGGCGCTGCGCGGCCGCACCGGTGAAGTCTGCACCGAGGCCTTCGCCCGCGCCCATGGCGCCGTAGTGTTCAACAGGTCCAGGCCCTGATCGTCACTTGCTTCGCTGCCGCCTGTGCTAGGCTGACGGCGGGGGAGAGATGGATAAGCGTCAGCATATCGTCGTGGTCGAGGACGAGCCGGCCCAGCGCCAGCTTCTGCTCGACTATCTGACCAAGCAGGGTTACCGCGTCACCGGCTTCGAATCGGGCGTCGGCCTGCGCCGGATGGTCGAGCGCGAGCTGCCAGCGCTGGTGCTGCTCGACATCGGCCTGCCCGGCGAGGACGGCTTCGCCATCGCCCGTTGGCTGCGCGAGAAGAGCGGCAAGGTCTGCATCATCATGGTGACGGCGGCGGGCGACACGGTCGACCGCGTGGTGGGCCTGGAAACCGGCGCCGACGACTACATCCCCAAGCCGTTCGATCCGCGCGAGCTCTTGGCCCGCATCAAGAGCGTGCTGCGCCGCGCCGGCGGCGCTGTGACGACCGGCACGGGACCGCGCGTGCGCATGGGCCGGCGCGTCCTCGATCTCGACAAGCGCGTCCTGGTCGATGCCGATGGGACCGAGGAGGCGTTGGCCGCCAGCGAATTCGACCTGCTGAAGCTCTTCGCCGAGAACCCCAACCGGCCGCTGGCGCGCGACTGGCTGCTGGAGACGGTCGGCCATCGCGAGATGGAGGTGTTCGACCGTGCCATCGATCTGCGGATCACCCGGCTCCGGCGCAAGATCGAGAAGGACGCGGCCCACCCCGAGGCGATCCGCACCGTGCGCGGCGTCGGCTACATGTTCGTGCCGCCCAAGGATTAGTTGCCCTCCCAAATCCGTTAAAAACCAACGGGAACATAGCTAGAACTTGTGTCAATAAGATAAATCAGAACAGTGGGTTAAATACCCTCTTGTCGGTTGGAACAAAAGAGGTACATTGGCGCTCTACCCGCTGCGGACTGATCCGCATTGCTGCTCCTGACAGGGGCGTGGGATACCGAGGAGAGAGCCAATGTCGGCGATGCTGAAAGTGGTCGAAAAAGAAGGCATGGAAAACAAGAACAAGGCGCTGGACGCCGCGCTCGCCCAGATCGAGCGCGCCTTCGGCAAGGGCTCGATCATGAAGCTCGGCCAGCGCGAAGCCGTGGAGATCGAATCGATCTCGACCGGCTCGCTAGGCCTCGACATCGCACTGGGCATCGGCGGCCTGCCCAAGGGCCGCATCGTCGAAATCTACGGCCCGGAAAGCTCGGGCAAGACCACGCTGGCGCTGCATGTGCTGGCCGAGTCCCAGAAGAAGGGCGGCTCCTGCGCCTTCATCGATGCCGAGCATGCGCTCGATCCCGGCTACGCCAAGAAGCTGGGTGTCGACATCGGCAACCTCCTGATCTCCCAGCCCGACGCCGGCGAGCAGGCGCTCGAGATCGCCGACACGCTGGTGCGGTCGGGCGCCATCGACGTGCTGGTCATCGACTCGGTGGCGGCACTCGTGCCGCGCGCCGAGCTCGAGGGCGAGATGGGCGATTCGCTGCCCGGCCTGCATGCCCGCCTGATGAGCCAGGCGCTGCGCAAGCTCACCGGCTCGATCTCCAAGTCGAACACGCTGGTCATCTTCATCAACCAGATCCGCATGAAGATCGGCGTCATGTTCGGCAGCCCCGAGACCACGACCGGCGGCAACGCGCTCAAGTTCTATGCCTCGGTCCGCCTCGACATCCGCCGCATCGGCGCGCTCAAGGACAAGGATGAGGTCGTCGGTAACCAGACCCGCGTCAAGGTCGTGAAGAACAAGGTGGCGCCGCCGTTCAAGGTCGTCGAGTTCGACATCCTGTACGGCGAGGGCATCTCCAAGGTCGGCGAGCTGGTCGATCTCGGCGACAAGGCCGGTATCGTCGAGAAGTCGGGCTCGTGGTTCTCCTACGACGGCACGCGCATCGGCCAGGGCCGCGAGAACGCCAAGCAGTACCTGCGCGACCATCCCGATGTCGCCGCCGCCATCGAGCAGAAGGTGCGGGCCAACGCCGGCATCATCGCCAACGTCCTGATGGACGGCGAGAAGAACGAAGAGGACGACGACGACGACGACGACAAATAGTCGTCTTCCTCTCTCTCTATCCGAAATTAAAGAGTCTTAGCGGCCCGATCCCTGTCTCGGGTCCCCCGGGCGGTGCTGTACACCCACGCGCAGCACCGCCCATTTTATTTGCGGCCGATCCCTTTGAGGAAGCGCTGCACCCACTCAGGTCCCGTCCTTCGTACATCACTACGAGGACGGGTCGCGGCCCAGGTCATCAGGCCGGCCAGCGGGAACCAGTCCTCGCCATCGTCCTGCAAGCCGCGCGCGGCCATCGAAACCTTCGGCACGGCCACCGGCGTCACACCCTCTTGAGACGGGCCGGCGCAGAGTTCGGCGGGCGAGGTCACGAGATACTCGCGACACACCAGCGGTCGATCGGGATGGATCGAGCAGCTCTCGTCTTCGAGAAACGGGCAGGGGATGGCGAGCGCGAAGTAGGCCAGCGACAGCTCGCGGTCGCTGCGACCCGCACGGTTCGAGAGGCCGGCATCGTCGAGCATCGCCTGGGCGGTGGCGAAGCGGGCTTGCAGCCGGTCGCGCCGTTCCACGGCCATGGTCTCGACCAGCGCCAGCAATCGTTCACCCTCCGTGCGCGACACAGGCACGAGCTGGCGGCAGCAGGCGCCGCAGCCCTTGCGGCAGGAGATCGCCTCTCCGCTCTTCATGAGGCCGGCTTCGGCCGCCGCGACCACCGCGTTCACCAACGCCTGCAGTGCCGGCACGACGTCGGTCGCGGGCACCGGGGCTGACGGCACGGTGATCGGATGGACGATCCTGAGATCGCCCACGGTGAGCCGGAGAGTGGCGGTAGAATGGGCCTCGGCGGCCATTTCCGGACGGTTCCCTGTTCTGGACTTGGGCAGCAGCCGCACGCTACAAGGCCCGCATGCAAAGCGTCAGCGATATCCGCCGCACCTTCCTAGAATATTTCGGCAAAAACGGCCACGCGATCGTGGAATCGAGCCCGTTGGTGCCGCGCAACGACCCGACCCTGATGTTCACCAACGCCGGGATGGTGCAGTTCAAGAACGTCTTCACTGGCTTGGAGACGCGCTCCTATGTGCGCGCCACCACGTCGCAGAAGTGCGTGCGCGCCGGCGGCAAGCACAACGACCTCGAGAACGTGGGCTACACCGCCCGCCACCACACTTTCTTCGAGATGCTGGGCAACTTCTCGTTCGGCGACTATTTCAAGGAACGCGCGATCGAACTCGCCTGGAACCTGCTGACCAAGGACTACGGCCTGGCCAAGGACAAGCTGCTGGTCACGGTCTATCACACCGACGACGAGGCGGCGGGCTTCTGGAAGAAGATCGCGGGCCTGGGCGACGACCGCATCATCCGCATCCCGACCTCGGACAATTTCTGGGCGATGGGCGAGACCGGCCCGTGCGGACCTTGCACCGAGATCTTCTACGACCACGGCCCCCACGTTCCGGGCGGGCCACCGGGCAGTGCCGACCAGGACGGCGACCGCTTCATCGAAATCTGGAACCTGGTCTTCATGCAGTACGAGCAGCAGACCAAGGAAACGCGCGTCTCGCTGCCCAAGCCGTCGATCGACACCGGCATGGGGCTGGAGCGTCTGGCCGCCGTCCTGCAGGGCAAGCACAACAACTACGACATCGACCTGTTCCGCGCCTTGATCGAGGCGGTGGCACACGAGACCGGCGTCGATCCCGATGGCAAGCAGGGCGCCTCGCACAGGGTCATCGCCGACCATCTGCGCGCCACTTCGTTCCTGATCGCCGACGGCGTGCTGCCGTCCAACGAGGGCCGCGGCTACGTTCTGCGCCGCATCATGCGCCGCGCGATGCGCCACGCCCACATCCTCGGCGCCCAGGACCCGGTGGTCTATCGGCTGGTGCCGACCCTGGTGCACGAAATGGGCGATGCGTACCCTGAGCTGGTGCGGGCCCATGCGCTGATCACCGAGACGCTGAAGCTCGAGGAGACACGCTTCAAGAAGACGCTGGGCACCGGCCTGAAACTGCTCGAGGACGAGACGCGCGACCTCGGCGCCGGCGGCACGCTCAAGGGCGACGTCGCCTTCAAGCTCTACGACACGTTCGGTTTTCCTCTGGACCTCACGCAGGACGTGCTGCGCGCGCGCGACATCAAGGTCGACAACGAGGGCTTCGAGAAGGCGATGGACGAGCAGCGCGCCAAGGCGCGGGCCGCCTGGGCGGGCTCGGGCGACACCGCCTCGGAGGCGATCTGGTTCGACGTCCGCCAGAAGGCCGGCGCCACCGAGTTCCTGGGCTACGACACCGAGCGCGCCGAGGGCCAGATCCGCACCATCGTGCTCGATGGCAAGGAAGTGCCATCCCTCAAGGCGGGCCAGACCGGCTGGATCGTGACCAACCAGACGCCGTTCTATGCGGAGTCCGGCGGCCAGCAGGGCGACACCGGCCGGCTCGTCAGCGGCGCCAACGAGGCCTCGGTCGGCGACGTCCAGAAGATGGTGGGCGATCTCCATGTCCATCACGCCGCGGTCGAGAAGGGCGAGCTCAAGGTCGGCGACGACCTGGTCATGACCATCGACCCGGTCCGCCGCGCCCAGCTGCGCGCCCACCATTCGGCGACCCATCTGCTGCACGAGGCGCTGCGCCGCCATCTCGGCGGCCACGTCACGCAGAAGGGCTCGCTGGTGGCACCCGACCGGCTGCGCTTCGACATCAGCCACACCAAGCCGGTGTCGGCAGGCGAGCTGCGCGCCATCGAGGATGAGGTCAACGACCGCATCCGCCACAACTCGGCGGTCGAGACCCGGCTCATGACGCCCGACGAGGCGATCGCGGCCGGCGCCATGGCGCTGTTCGGCGAAAAGTACGGCGAGGAAGTCCGCGTCCTGTCGATGGGCGGAGGTGGGGGCGGCGATGCCCATGCCGAAGGTGGCGAGAAGTATTCTGTCGAGCTCTGCGGCGGCACCCATGCGCGGCGCACCGGCGATATCGGCCTGTTCAAGATCGTGGGCGAGGGCGCGGTATCCTCTGGCGTGCGCCGCATCGAAGCGCTGGCTGGTGCGGCGGCCGAGTCCTACGTCCGCCATCAGGCCGACCTGCTGAATGAAGCCGCGGCGACGCTGAAGACGCGCCCCGAGGACCTGCCGGCGCGGCTGGCGGCACTGGTCGACGGTCAGCGACGCATCGAGCGCGAGCTCAGCGACGCCCGCAAGGCGCTGGCGCTGGCGGGCTCCGACTCGGGTGCGGGCAATGCCGCAGCCGACGAGACGCGCGACATCGGCGGTGTGAAAATGATCGGGCGTGTGCTGAACGGCGTGCCGGGCAAGGACCTCAAGGGCATGGCCGACGAGTTCAAGAAGAAGCTGGGCTCGGGCGTGGTCGCTCTGATCGGCATCGAGGACGGCAAGGCCTCGGCCGTGGTCGGCGTCACCGACGATCTTTCCAAGAGCCTGAGCGCCGTCGAGCTGGTGAAGGCCGGTGTCGCGGCGCTGGGCGGCAAGGGCGGTGGTGGCCGGCCCGACATGGCTCAAGGCGGCGGGCCGGATGTGGCCAAGGCGTCCGACGCGTTGCGCGCGATCGAGGCGGCGGTCGGCGCCGCGGGTGCGAAATGAAGAAGCTCGCGCTCCTGATGGCAGCAGCGCTGCTGCTGGGCGGTTGCGGGCAGAAGGGCCTGCCGAAGGATGACGCCCAGGCAGCCCAATATGCCAAGGACGAGCAGGCCTGCCGGACGCAGGTGGGCCAGACCGCCAAGAGCGAGCGCACCATCGAAGACCAGCGCCGCTCCACCTTCGACGGCGAGCGCGAGCGTTTCGGCCAGCAGGGCCTCTACACGACCATGGCCAACCAGGGCTACACCAACAATTTCGACCGGCTGCTGGCCAGCTGCATGGAAAACCGCGGCTGGGCCCCCAAGAAGAGCTCAATCTTCCCCAAACTCAGCTGGTGATGAGGCTGTTGACGGAGAAGGGCCCCGTTACGATCCGGCTCTGAGCTCGTCGAGACGGATCTCGGCCAGCGCCTTGAACTCGCCGGCGGGATATTTTTCCAGGTAGGCGGCGAGCGACGCCGGATTGTCGCTCTTGCGCACCGATTCCCAGAAAGACAGCTCGACCTCGCGGTCCTGCGGGTCGCGCATGCCGCCCTGGTCGGAGGCGAATTCCTCGAGGCGGGTGTGCGCCAGCGCGGCGAAGGCGCCCTCGGGATATTGCTCGATGTAGGCCTCGTAGTCGGCGGGACGAACGCTCTCCTTGATCGACTCCCAGAACACGATCTCGACCGACTGCTGCTCGGCCGGTGTCGGCTCCGGGAGCGGCTGCTCGGCCGCCAGTTCGATCGTGGCCGGCGGTGGCTCGGCGTTGCTGCCGTCGGGAGCGGCGGGCAGCAGGCGGAAGACGCGGATCGGCTGGGCGATGTTCTTGACGGTCTGCTCGCCCAGGTCCTCGAAGCCGTAAGGCACCTTGTGCCTTATGTGGTCGCGGACGCCGCGCGAGATGCAGATGCCGCCCGGTTCGGCGAGCCCTTCCAGGCGGGCGGCGATGTTGACGCCGTCGCCAAAGATGTCGCCGTCCTTCACCATGACGTCGCCGACGTTGATGCCGATGCGGAAGTGCATCTGCTTGTCGTCGGTCAGGGCCAGGTTGGCCTGCTCGAGGTCGCGTTGGATCTCGACGGCGCAGTCGACTGCGGCGAAGACGCTGGCGAACTCGGCCAGGATGCTGTCGCCGGCGGTACCGCAGATCCGACCAGCATGCTGGGAGATCAGCGCATCGGTGATGGCGCGATGGGCCGACAGCGTCGCCAGAGTACCCTCCTCGTCGGTGCCCATCAGGCGGCTATAGCCCTCGATGTCGGCGGCGAGGATGGCGATCAGCTTGCGTTCGAGCGGCGGCGCTTCCATGTCGGACGTACTCACTAGAAAAAGAGCGTGAAATGGCGCTATTGCCGGCACAATCCTAACGGCGCCGGGAGGGGGCCGGTTCCAGCTCTCGCCGGGATAACTCCCTCCGGGCGATGCTCCGGCCACATCGTTCGGCTTCGGCGGCAATTTCCTCATCCGCTCGCGCGAGCTGTTCGCCGACGGCCGCTTCGTCGCCGTCTCCACTGCCGCTTCGGCAAGGTCGCGATCTACGTGATCGGCACCAGCCGCAGCACCGAGGCCACGATGATCCTGGCGGCGCCGCTCGACGGCCAGGTGGCGGGCTTCGTCCATGCCTCGTCGATGGACGGCATCGCGGGCTTCGACCCGAGGAAATTCCGAAGCCGCCACCTCGGGCGACGCGGCCGTCGACAAGATCAAGGCGTGGATCGCGGCCGGCCGGTAGTGTGGCAAGGAAAGTAGGGCGCATAAGAAAAAGGCGGCCTTTCGGCCGCCTTTTCCCATTCAGATGAAGTCGCTTAGTAAGGCGCGGTGAAGGGCTGGCCGGGCCAACGATAGCCCGGAGCCGGCAGCGGCAGCTTGTTGTCGATATGGGACTGCTCGAGCGTCGCGATGCCCGGCTGGTAGTTGCCCGCCTCGCACTGGGCGATGGCTGCGGCTTCGCGGGTATCAACCTGCGAGGTGCGGAACTGGCGCCACTTGTCGCTCAGTGCCTTACAGTAGGCGGCGGGATCGCGGAAGATCCCGGGGACGCCGGCAACCTGGCCGTCCATCACGATCTCGACGCGGCGGTTCTGCGGCTCGCGGACGCCGTCGCCGGTCGCGACCAGGGGCGATGCTTCGCCACGGCCGACCACGGAGATCGACTGGGCCGGTACGCCGTTCTGGACGAGAGCGTCCTTCACGGTGTTGGCGCGACGGAGCGACAGCGCCATGTTGTAGGCCTCGGAGCCCGACGTGTCGGTATGTCCGGTGGCGGTCACGCGGGCACTGCCGCGGCTCTTGTAGGCTTGGGCGGCCTGCTGGATGGTGCTCTGCGCCTGGGCCGACAGGTTCGAACGATCCCAATCGAAGAAGACCATGAACGAAGTAGGCGGCGGCGGAGGCGGCGGAGCGGCCTGTTGTGGCGGCGGGCTATCGCACGCCCCCAGAAGTAACGCGGCGATACCGGCGACAAACAGCTGCTTTAGCATTGGTGCATTCCCCTCAAGGTTTGGGACCGAGCCTGAAAGACCCGGCCACTGAGGGGTTTAACGCCTCTATTCCGCCTAGGTTCCCGAGGAATGCGGATTTTTTGGCAGTGTCCGAATCGCCGTTCGGATCGCCTGGCCGGCGTCTATCTCGTGGGAAGGCCAGGTGGCAGCGGTTTCCCCGGCACCGGTCGTATCTCGGCCGGCGGCAGTTGGGCCTCGCTCTGCCTCGCCATGCCGAGCTCCTCGCGGCTGCCGGGCAGGGGGCTGACGGCGAGGCCGCGAAAGTTGGGACCGGTCGTGGTGCTGCTGCCCGGCACGACCGGCGGCCCCGATTCGGGCAGGTTGATCAGGTCGTTTGGATTGCCGGTGCTCCTGTGCTGGGCCTGGACCACCATGGCCGACGGCATGAGCGAAGCGGTCATAAGGAGGGCTGCAAAGA
Organism: Reyranella massiliensis 521; assembly: GCA_945860205.1. Taxonomy (GTDB): domain Bacteria; phylum Pseudomonadota; class Alphaproteobacteria; order Reyranellales; family Reyranellaceae; genus Reyranella; species Reyranella massiliensis_B. Next base: position 39,552 of record CAMARK010000038.1, read on the forward strand.
TGATCGGTTTCATCGGATGCTCCGCGGGCGACACTCCCTCAACAGCCCACCCGCGCCGACGTTGCCTCTGCATCCAACAAAAGGCCCGCACCGGCAAGACCGAGCGGGCCTCGACCCGGCCGGTACATCCGCGGCCGGGTCGGTTGGAGCATCGGGCTCCGGGGATGCAACGGTGGGTGACCAGATTGGTTGCCGTGCCTCCTAAGCCCTGAGGTGGGCGAAGAATACCTTGCTGTCGATCCGCCAGCCTTCGCCCTGTCGGACAAGCACAAAGAAGTCGGTGTAGCGGGTGCCGCGCCAGTTGAGCGCTTCGAGGCGGGCCATGGCCGCGCCGCCGGAATGCTCGATCGACACCACCCGCGCCTCTAGCGCAGGTGCCGCGCCGCCCTTGCCGACGGCGTCGCAGAATTCCTGAAGCGACCAGCTCACCGGCTTGCCGCCATAGCTGCCGCTCACCCGCGCGCCCGACGTGAACGCCGAGCGCAGCAGCGCGATGTCGGCGGCCCGCGCGCCGTCGATGTAGCGCTGCAGGGTTTCGGCGATGGCCTGCGGGATGGCGAAGCTTTCGATCTCGTCCTGTTGTGTCATGCGGTGCTCCTGTGGAGGGCACACTCGCTCGATCACCGTCGGCATGTCCTTGCTTTTGTGCCTCCTAAAAGCCTATCGGTTGGCACGATATAGCGCCGCAAAGCGCATAGGAGGGGGATGATGCCAAAGGAAGCGCTCGATGCCCTGGATCGCCACATCGTCGCCGCCCTGCAGGCCGATGGGCGTCTCAGCAATGTCGACCTCGCCGAGCAGGTCGGCCTCTCGCCGTCGCCCTGCCTGCGCCGCGTCAACCGGCTGGAGCGCGACGGCTACATCGAAAGTTACCGCGCCATGCTCGGCCGCAAGCGCATCGGACTCGGCCTCAGCGTCTTCGTCGGCGTGAAGATCGAGGGCCACGCTGACGACCGCGCCACCACCTTCGAGGAGGAGGTCGTCGCCTTCCCGGAAGTGATCGCCTGTCACATGATCGCGGGTGAGGCTGACTATCTGTTGGAAGTCACCGTGCCCGACCTCGACGCCTACCAGCAGTTTCTGGTCGGCAAGCTCCTGAACCTGCCGCTCGTGCGCGAGGTCAGGAGCAACATCGCGATCCAGACATTGAAGGCGGGGGCGCCGTTGCCGTTGGGGCATTTGAGGTCCCCGAGCGAGACGTCGCTGGTGGGATTTGGTCGCCCTAAGGAACGGAAGAAATGAGAGGTCCCAAGTGACTGCCTGGAACAACATCTTGCTGACTGGAGCCGGCTTCAGCAGGAATTGGGGCGGATGGTTGGCTAGCGAGGCATTCGAGTACTTGATCGGGTGTCGAGGCCTGAATGCTGTCGCACTTCAGATGTTGTGGCATCACAAGGATCGTGGCGGCTTCGAAGCTGCTCTCGCGGCACTGCAGGGAGATGCTCGCACATCAAAAGCAGCGACCAGCTTGGAAGCCGCTATATCCGGGATGTTTCATGACATGAACACGGCGTTTGCTGACACAGACCTCACGTTTTCTGGAGGCGAAGTGGATGCCCTTGAGACATTCCTGACGCGGTTCAATGCGATTTTCACTCTCAACTAAGACACGCTACTGGAGCGACACTATCTTAATGATAACGTATGCCTTCTCTCCAATAGGCGGTGGGATGGCTGGACGTTACCGGGACTTACGCCAGTTGCTGACCCCATGGGGTCTCCTCTTACTCCAGCGACAGTCAAAGATTGGACACCCGCCGTACCTCCGTTCAAAGTTGACGCGCGCTGTCAGCCTTACTTTAAGCTCCACGGGTCAAGCAATTGGCTAGCCGCTGGTGCGGGTGGTGGCACGCGTCAGCTGCTGGTTCTCGGCGGAAAC
>CAMARK010000039.1 GCA_945860205.1 Reyranella massiliensis 521
GAAAGCTTCGCGATGATCCCGACATCGGCGGTGTCGGGCTACTACTTCGCCCATCCCGACGCGCAGTACTTCGGCGTGGCCCGCATCGGCCGCGACCAGCTCGAGGACTACGCCCGACGTCGCGGCGTTTCGATCGAGCAGGCCGAGAAGTGGCTGCGCCCCAACATTGGCTACTGATCCGTTCCTGACCTACGCCCTCGTGCTCGTCGTAGGCTTTGTGGCCGGAACGGTAAGCGGCATTGTCGGCACCGGCGCCACCATCATCCTGCTGCCGATCCTGGTCCTGGCGTTTGGCCCGCGCGAGGCCGTGCCGATCATGGCGGTCGTCGCCCTGATGTCGAACTTCGCCAAGATCACCTCGTGGTGGAAGGAGATCGACTGGCGCGCCTGCGCCGCCTACGCGCTGGGCGGCATTCCGGCCGCGGCGCTGGGGGCACGGACCCTGCTGATCCTGCCGGAGAAGGCCGTCGACGTGGCGCTCGGCCTCTTTTTTCTCGCGATGATCCCCGGTCGCCGGTGGCTGACTGCGCGGAATTTCAAGTTCGGCTTCTGGCACCTTGCCGTGGCCGGTGCCGTGATCGGCTTCCTGACCGGCATCGTGGTCTCGACCGGGCCGCTCAGCGTGCCCGCCTTCGCGGCCTACGGGTTGGTCAAGGGCGCCTTCATCGCCACCGAGGCGGCAGGCTCGCTCGCCCTCTATATCAGCAAGGCCGTCACTTTCCGGACCTTCGGCGCGCTGCCGCTCGACATCGTGGTCAAGGGGCTGATCTCGGGCTCGTCGGTCATGGCCGGCACCTATACCGCGCGTTTGATCGTGGATAGGTTGAGCGTCGCCACTTTTCAGCGCCTGCTCGACGTCGTAATGGCTTTGTCTGGACTGGCGCTCCTGTGGGCGGCCATTCGCTAAAGGAGTGCTTGATGAAAAAGTTCGCAATGGCCGCCGCGACGGCAGCCCTCGCCCTGACCGCCGGCGCCTGCATGCAGCAGTCGACCCCGCAGCAGCTCAATACCACCAACGCCAATTCCCGGATTTTCATCGGCTCGCTGAGCTGCAACATTGCCGGCGGCACGGGCTACGTCCTGGGCTCGAGCAAGAACATGGACTGCGTCTTCCTCGCCAACGACGGCGTGCATAGCGCGGAGTACAACGGCACGATCACCAAGGTCGGCATCGACATCGGCTATACCAAGGCCGTGCACACGATCTGGCGCGTCTATTCGCTGGGCTCGACCCGTGGTCCACGGGACCTGAGCGGCAATTACATCGGCGAGCAGGGCACTGCCGCGGTCGGCAGCCAGGCCGGCGGCAACTGGATCTACGGCGGTCCCAACGCCGAGATCGGCATGATCGCCTCGGGCATCGTCAAGGACGCGGGCTACAATCTCGCGATGGGCATCGGTGAGATGTCGCTGAAGCTCAAGCGTTAGCCCCGACCGTCACGCCGCTTCCGTCGCCGCCTGCAACGCGCAGCCGGCGACGGTCTGCTTTGGGCCGCCAAGCGGTGGCAGGCCGCCGACAAGCGCCGCGGATCGCGCTACACTGCCAGCTGCTTTCGGCTCCATGGAGGATCGCATGCTGGCCAATACGACCCGGACTCTGACCGAGGCGCAGCGCGAACAATGGGCGGTTGACGGCTACCTTCAAATCGAAGGGGCATTGAGTCCGGCGGAAGTCGACTTCTTCTCCGACCAGCTCGACCACGTGCGCACGCAGCCGGGTTACGAACCCGCGGCGACCGAGCTGCAGCGCGGCCACTACGTCTGGAAGTTGCCCGACCAGAACAAGGACGCGTTCATGGACCGGCGCGACCTGCTTCCCTACCATCAGGCGTTCATCGACCTGATTGATCGGCCGGCCATCTTCGACCTGATCCTCGATCTGATGGGCCCGTACATCCAGTTCTCGATGAGCCAGGCGATCATCCGCGCGTCGACCGACACGTTCCCCGGCTACATCCATACGGACGGTGGGGAAGCGCAGAAGAGCATCCGCGTCACCGAGACCAGCCGGCCGCTCGCCGTGAAGGTGATGTACCTGCTGACCGACGTTACCGCGCCGGACAGCGGCAACTTCACGATTTTTCCCGGCAGCCACCTGCGGCCGTTCGCCGAGCGCTCTGAGCGCATTCCAGGACCGAAGTCGCCGGGCACGGTGCCGCTGCTCGGCAAGGCGGGCGATGCCTATGTCTTCCCGCACGCGATCTGGCATGGCCCGTCGCCCAACCACTCCGGCAAGGCACGCAAGACCATCCTGTACAATTACTGCCAGATGTTCATGAAGCCCTACGATTTCGGCGGGCCGGTGAAGGCGCTGTTCGAACGCTGCACGCCGCGCCAACGCCGACTGCTCGGCGACCTCGGCCACGACTTCCGCCCCGGCGATTTCTTCTACGCGCCGCTTGACCAGGAAGCGCTGATGACTGGCCACGCCTGACCCTGCGTCAGGTGCTGGCGGCCTCGAGCTTGCAGCCGGCGACGGTGATGCGGTGCATCAGCCGCCGCTCGCCCTGATAGTCGTTAGCGGCATAGTGCCAGGTGGCCCGATTGTCCCAGAAGGCGATCGAGCCCTCGCGCCAGCGGAAGCGGCAGGTGAACTCCGGCCGTGATGCGTGCTGGTAGAGATGGTCGAGCAGCGGCTTGCTGTCCTCGACCGTCCAATCCTCGAAACGCAGCGTGAAGGCCCGGTTGACGTAGAGCGCCTTGCGGCCGCTCAGCGGATGCCGGATCACCACGGGATGGACGACGTCGGCGCCGACCTTCTCCTGGTTTTCGTAGCGGCTGGCGCCCTCGGGATTCTGGTCGTTGACGCCGCCCCTGCCGAAGATGTGCGCCGAGCCATGGACGGCCCGCATGCCCTCGAGCGTGCGCCGCAGGCCGGGCGAGAGTGTCTCGAAGGCGCGATACATGTTGGCGAACAGCGTGTCGCCACCCTCCTCCGGCAGCTCGCGCGCCAGCAGGATGGAGCCCATCGCCGGCTCCCGGTCGTAGCTGTGGTCGGTGTGCCAGCCGCCGCCGATATTGGTCTTCTGCTCGGGCTCCTTGCGCACCTCGGCGATTTCCGGATGGCCCGGCACGGCCTTGAAGAAGCGGTTGACGTCGATCGGGGCCCAGCGCCGCGCGAACGCAAGATGCTGGTCGGGTGTCAGCTCCTGGTCGCGGAAGAAGATCACGCCATGCTCGGTGAAGGCGCGTTGGACCTCGTCCCACTGGCGGTTGCTCATCGCCTTGAGATCGACGCCCAAAATCTCGGCGCCGCAGCCGCCGGTGAGCTTTTGCACCTGAACCGTTTCGTCAGCCATGGCGTACCCCTCATCGAAGCCTAGCGTATCCAAGTCTAGCGCGGCTGCACGCCCAGAAGCAGCAGCGCAATCGACAGCGTGAACACACTGGCCGCCGTCGAGATGACGACGGCGTTGGTCGCCCGCGCGACGCCGCTGCCGTACATCTGCGCGAGCAGGTAGACGTTGGCGCCGGCCGGCAGGGCCGCGTTCAGCGTCGCCACGGTAAGCCATAGCGGATCGAGCGGGAATACGTAGCGTCCCAGCGTCCACACCACCAGCGGCAGTGCCGCCAGCTTGAACGCGGTGGCCACGGCCGCCGACTGCCAGTGGCCCCTGAGGCCGACATGGGCGAGCGAGGCGCCGACCATGATCAGGCCGCAGGGCGGCGCCGCCACTGCCAGCGCCTGCAGGATGCGGTCGACCACGGCGGGCGTCGCGAGGCCTGGGACCAGCCGCGTGAGCTGGCCCCAGGCGAGCCCGGCGAAGATCGCCGGAATGACGGGGTGCTTCAGCATGTTGAGCGCCGCCCCGCCCAGCCGGCCGAGCAGCCGCCGGCGGACGCCGCCGCGGGCATCCATTTCCATCAGGAAGGACGAAAAGGTGAGCAGGATCAGCGAGTGCACGCTGATGATCATCAGCAGCGGCACCAGCCCCTGCTCGCCGAAGGCGTAGGTGATGAAGGGGATGCCGATGCCGACGCCGTTGGAGAAGACGCCGCTCAGCGCCAGCACGGTGCGGTCGCCCATGCTCATGCCGGCGGCACGGCCGAGCAGCATCAGCACGCCATAGAGCAGGAAGACGGCGCTAAAAAAGACCAGCAGGATGTCGGGCTCGAGCGCCTCGATCCGCACCTTGGCCATCGAGCGGAAGAGCAGCGCCGGAAACAGCGCGTAGAAGGTGACGCCGGTCAGGCCGCGCAGCCCCTCGACGCTGAGCAGCGGCGAGCGGCCGATCACCCAGCCGATCAGCACCATGCCGAAGACCGGCACGATGATGTCGACGATCGCGCTCATTGACGGGCCGCCGTGAGGCGGCCGGTCAGGCCGCCATCGCGAGGTTGCTGTAGCGCGTCAGGTGATGCTGCTGGTTGCCGAACATCAGGTCGATCATGGTCAGCCGCTTGAAGTAATGGCTGACCGAGAGCTCGTCGGTGACACCCATGCCGCCGTGCATCTGCACCGCGCTCTGGCCGCAGAACTTGCCCGACTTGCCGATCTGCACCTTGGCGCCCGAGGCCGCCTTGGCGCGCACCGTCGCATCCTTGTCGTCGATCTTGAGCGACGCCATCAAGGTCATCGAGCGCGCTTCCTGGGCGTTGGTGAAGCAATCGACCATGCGGTGCTGCAGCACCTGGAACTTGCCGATCGCCACGCCGAACTGCTTGCGGGTCTTGATGTATTCCAGCGTGGCCGCGTTGATCGCGTCCATGCAGCCGGTGGCCTCGGCGCAGAGCGCCACGATGGCGCGGTCGACGCCGTCCTCGACGACGCTGAAGCCTTCATCGACCTTGCCCAGCACCGCGTCGGCGCCGACCGAGACCTTGTCGAAGGTGAGTTCGGAGGCGCGCAGCGAATCCTGGGTCGGGTAGTCGCGGCGGGAAAGCCCCTTGGCCTTGCCGTCGACGATGAAGAGCGTGAGGCCCTTGGGCTCGCGTGCGCTGCCGGCGGTGCGGGCTAGCACGATGATGTGGTCGGCAGAGGCCGCGTTATAGACCACGCCCTTGTGGCCGGAGAGCGACCAGCCGGCACCTTCCTTGGTGGCCTTCAGCGAGACGTCGGCCAGGTTGTAGCGGCTCTGGCGCTCGAGCCAGGCCAGCGCGAACTGCTTCTTGCCCTCGATCATCGGAGGCAGCAGAGCGTCCTTCTGTGCCTTGGTCCCTGCGCGGGCGATCATGCCGCCACCCAGCACGACGGTCGGCAGGAACGGCTCCAGCACCAGGCCTTTGCCGAACTGCTCCATCACGATCATGGTCTCGATCGGACCGCCGCCGTAGCCGCCGTCCTCTTCCGAAAACGACATGCCGAGCCAGCCCAGCTCCGCGAACTGCTGCCAGTTCTCCGGCAGCCAGCCGCGCTCCGTCGCCGCGATCTTGCGGCGGGCATCGAACGCGTACTTGTCGCGCACGAAACGCTCGGCCTGTTCCTGCAGCTGCTTCTGTTCGTCGGAAAGGGACAAATCCATCTCGTCTTCCTCCAGATATTGCGCGTCTTATAGCCCGAGGATGGCCTTGGACACGATGTTCTTCTGAACCTCGGTGCTGCCCCCGTAGATCGTGGTCTTGCGCATGTTGAAATAGCGCGGCGCGGCGGGCGGTGCATGGTCGGGGCCGATCGGTGTTTCGTTCGTATCCTGAAACAGCATGCCGGGCTGATAGGGCGCCGCGTACTCGCCGCAGGCTTCCATGGCGAGTTCCGCGATGCGCTGCTGGATCTCGGAGCCGCGCACTTTAAGGATCGAGGCCTCGGGTCCCGGCGCGCCGCCCAGCGCCATGGTCGACAGCGCGCGCAACTCGCTCATCTCCAGCGCCTGAACCTGCAGGTCGACGTCGGCAATTTTCTCCGCCATCGAGGGATCTTCGCTGATCGTGCGCAGCATCGAGACACCGCGCTTGGACGACGGCACCTCGGCGATGCCCAGCCGCTCGTTGGCGAGCAGGAACTTGGCGCAGGTCCAGCCCTCGTTCTCCTTGCCTATCAGGTTGGCGACCGGAACCCTCACATTGTCCAGGAACACGTCGTTCACCGCATGGGCACCATCGAGCATGATGATCGGCCGCACGGTGACGCCGGGCGTCTTCATGTCGATCAGCAGGAAGGAGATGCCTTCCTGCGGCTTGGCGGAGGCGCCGGTCCGCACTAGACAGAAGATCCAGTCGCCCCAGTGGGCGTAGGAGGTCCAGGTCTTCTGGCCGTTGACCACATAGTGGTCGCCATCACGCTCGGCCTTGGCGCGCAAGTTCGCAAGATCCGATCCCGCCCCTGGCTCGCTATAGCCCTGGCACCACGACACGGTCGATTCACGGATGCCCGGCAGGAAGCGCGCCTTCTGCTCCTCGTTGCCGAAGGTGTAGATCACCGGCCCGACCATCTTCGGGCCGAACGGCAGGATGCGCGGCGCGCCCTCCTCCGCCAGCACGTTCTCGAACAGGAAGCGCTGCGTCACGTCCCAGCCCGGCCCGCCGAACTTCTTGGGCCACGTGTAGGCGAGCCAGCCCTTCTTGCCGAGCGCCTGCTGCCAGACCATGTGGTCGGCGCGGTCGTAATGCTTGCCGGAGAAGGTCTTCTCCTTGGTCGCGGGCGAGAGGTTCTTCCGCGTGAAGTCGCGCACCTCGTCGGAGAACGCCTTGTGCTCGGGCTTGAGGGCGAGATCCATCTACTTCTCCGTCAACATCACAGACCCAACACCATCTTGCTGATGATGCCTTTCTGGATTTCGTTGCTGCCACCGTAGATCGTGGTCTTGCGCGTGTTGAAGTAACGCGGTGCCGCGAGATGGGCATATTCGGGCCCGACCGGCGCCTCGTTGGTGCCCTGCCACAGTAGGCCCGGCAGGTACGGCGCCGAATATTCGCCGACCGCTTCCATGGTGAGTTCGGTGATGCGCTGCTGGATCTCCGAGCCTCGGATTTTCAGGCCCGACACTTCCGGGCCGGGCTGGCCGCCGTGCGCCATCGACGACAGCACGCGAAGCTCGGTGTACTCGAGCGCCGTCACCTGGATTTCGAGGTCGGCGATCTTCTCGGCGAAGCTCTGGTTCTCGATCAGCGGGCGGCCATTGTCCTGCTCGGCGCGGGCGATGTCCTTCAGCGCCGCGACGCCGCGCTTGGACTGCGGCACGGCCGCGATGCCGAGCCGCTCGTTGGCCAGCAGGAATTTGGCGCAGGTCCAGCCCTCGTTCTCCTTGCCAACGAGGTTGGCTGCCGGGACCTTCACATTGTCGAAGAAGACCTCGTTCACCTCGTGGCCGCCGTCGGCCATGATGATGGGCTTCACGGTGATGCCCGGCGTCTTCATGTCGATCAGCAGGAAGGAGATGCCCTCCTGCGGCTTGGACTTGGGATCGGTGCGGACGAGGCAGAAGATCCAGTCGGCCCAATGACCCATCGTGTTCCAGGTCTTCGACCCGTTCACGATGTAGTGGTCGCCTTCCTTCTCGGCCTTGGTGCGGAGCGAGGCGAGGTCGGAGCCGGAGCCGGGCTCGGAATAGCCTTGGCACCACCACACGGTGCTCAGGCGAATCGGATCGAGGTACTTCGCCTTCTGCTCCTCGGTGCCGAAAGTGTAGATCACCGGCCCCACCATCTTGGTGCCGAACGGAATGATGCCGGGTGCGTATTCCTCGGCGCAGATATTCTCGAAGATGTAGCGCTCGGCCGGCGTGAAGCCCGGGCCGCCGTGCTTCTTGGGCCATGTGTAGACAAGCCAGCCCTTCTTCCCGAGCGCCTGCTGCCAGCGCATGTAGTCGTCGCGGCCGAGGTGCTTGCCGTTCTTCACCTTGTCGCGCACGTCGGCGGGCAGGTTGGCGCGCACAAAGGTGCGCACCTCGTCGGCGAATTTCTGTTCTTCAGGCGTGAAAGCGAGGTCCATGCACCCCTCCCGGGCCGGGTTTTAGATTTGGCCGGAGTTTAGCCGCGAGCCCGTTCCGGACAAGCAGCACTCTACCGGCAGGCGGATTGATGCGCCGCGAAGCGGAACAAGTTTACGTAGGAAATCCGTTACGTCAGGCCGCCTTCGTCCGGTTTCCTCGCATAGGCGGCCGGCGACAGGGCGAATACCAAACCCCGATTCTCCTGCGCGAACTGCCGGTAGAGGTGAAGGGCCGCAACGTCATCCAGCGATGCTGTGTCCACGCCCAGATGTTTCGCAAACAGCGCGCATCGAAATGCACGCGCCACGGACTCGTCCCAGATCGACGCATTCATTTCCGAGTGCCCGGAAAGCGACAGCGCATGCAGATTGCACGAGCCGATCGTGGCCCAAGTGTCGTCGATCACCATCAGCTTGGCATGCACATAGGCGGGGCGGCGATCCTCCGCACCGACAATTCCAACCAGCAGGAAGTTAGAGTAACGGCCGAGTGCTCCGAGGCTGTCGAAGCGGCCCTGCTGAGCCGGATCCAGGCGCGCCTCGTAGACGTAGGGCTCCGGGATGGCGGGAACCAGGAGGACGACCTCGACGCCGCGCTCCAGCGCACGCTCGAGATGGGTTGCGACCTCCGGGATCGGGATGGCTTGGTTTTCAAGGTAGATCGTGCGTCGGGCGGCATCGATCGCCCGCTTGTATTGTTCCAGAATCGACCGCTCGCCGCCCGCCACGTCGAACGAGCCGTGGCCGGGTGCGGCCTGGCCATCGACGTAGCAACCGGGATGCAGCATGCGCTGGATCTGCACGATGCTCGGCCCCCGCGGTTCGGAAGCCACATGAGGGAAAGGCAGCCTGTCTGTCGCGTCGCACGCCCAGTTGCCGTCCTCGGCCGTCCGTTCGCTCGCCTCGTTCCAGCGCTGGACGAAGTTGTGATGGACGTCTGTCGCCGACGGCCCCGTCACCTCGACATAGGCGTCCTGACGCCGAAATGATTCGGCGCTGAGGTTGATGCCGCCCACGAAGGCTGTCTCCGAGGACCGGCCTGCGTCGATCATCCAGCACTTCTGGTGCTGGCAGAAAACGGTGGCTGTACGATCCCATCGAATCCGGACGCGCGATCCGCGTGCCCGCAGCATCGCCCGATCCGCTGAAGAACCGCTGAACTGGCGGCCATAGTGACTGGTTTCCGGATTGCATCGCCAGGCAAGCAGCCGCACGTCCAGACCGCGCTCGACGGCGCGGTCCAGCACCTCGAACAGCGCACCGCGGCCGTCGGGAAAGCGGAAATCGTCGGCGTAGAAGGCGATGGTCAGCCAGACGCTGTGGCGCGCCGCCTCGATCGCCTCGGCGATCCGCCGGAAGATTTCCGTACCATCGCTCATCGGCCGCACGAGATTGCCGGCCCGCGCCGGGTAGGAACAGGTCGTCGCCGCCGGAATGTAGCGCTCTTGCGTCAAGACGGCACGATCAGCGCCTTGTCCGCCTGCAATTTCTCGATGTCGGCATCGCTGAGGCCGGCCTCGCGCAGCACCTCCACGCCATCGCCGCCGATGCGCGGCGCGTGGCGGCGGAACTCTGTCTTGGTCTTCTCGAAGTCGAGCGGGCTCGCGAAGGTCGTGATCGGCCCCTCGGTCGGATGTTCGCGGTCGGTGAAGAAGCCGGTCGCCTTGAGATGCGGGTCGTCCATCAGCTCTTCCAGGGTCAGCACCGGCATGGCGGGAATGTCGGCCTTGTCGAACGCCTCCAGCCATTCCTCGGTGGTGCGGTGCTGCAGCAGCGAATCGAGCACCTGGTAGAGCTCGCTGAAATGCTTCGGACGTTCGACCTTGTCGACGAACTTCTTTTCTTTCGCCAGGTCGGGTCGGCCGGCCAGCTCGAAGAAGGCGATCCAGTGCTGGTCGGTGTAGGGCAGCGCGCAGATGTAACCGTTCCGGGTCGGAAACGGATGGCGATACTTGTTGATGATGCGGTCGTAGCCCATCGTGCCGCGCTCCGGCCGCCACGTCTTGCCGAACAGATGCTCGGTCAGCCAGAACGAGGCCAGCGTCTCCAGCATCGGAACCTCGATCATCTGGCCCTCGCCGGTGCACTTGCGATGATAGAGCGCGCCCAGCACGGCGATGCAGAGATGAAGCCCCGTCGTCTTGTCGGCGATCAGGCTCGGCATGAAGCGCGGTGGCTCGCCGTCGACCCTTGATTGAAGCGAGGCCGCGCCGCTTACGCCCTGAACGAGATCGTCAAAGGCCGGCTTGTGGCCGTAGGGCCCCTTGCGCGCGTAGCCCAGCGAGTAGGCGTAGACGATCGAGGGGTTGATCTTCTTCAGGTCCTCGTAGCCCAAGCCCAGCCGCTCGATGGCGGCCGGCCGGCTGTTGTGAATGAAGAGATCGGCCGTCTTGATCATGTCCTTCAGGACGGCGCAGGCCGCGGGCTTCTTGAGGTCGAGGCAGATCGAGCGCTTGTTGCGATTGGCCGCCATGTAGATCGGGCCCATGCTCTTGTCGCGGCCCATCACGCCACCCGACAGGCGCAGGAGATCGCCCTCCGGTGGTTCGACCTTGATCACGTCGGCGCCCATGTCGGCCAGATGCTGCGTGGCGAACGGGCCCAGCAGCACCGCCGTCAGATCGATCACCCTGATGCCCGTCAACGGTCCCGGCATTGCTCTTCCCGTCTCTTCATTCTTGGTGTGCCCTTCTCGGTGTGGCGCGCACTATGGCATAGCTCGCGAGGCTAAGGCATGTTGCGGGCCCCTGAATGGAGAGAAGAGCTGCAATGTCTGGAGCGTTGGACGGCCTCTTGGTGGTGAGTGTCGAACAGGCGGTGGCCGCCCCCTACTGCGCAGCTCGCCTGGCGGACGCCGGCGCCCGCGTCATCAAGATCGAGCGGCCCGAGGGCGATTTCGCCCGTGCCTACGACGGCTACGTGAAGGGCGAGTCGAGCTACTTCGTCTGGCTGAACCGCGGCAAGCAGTCGGTCTCGCTCGACTTCAAGCAGGCCGGCGATCTCGCACTGCTGCACCGCATGATCGCCAAGGCCGATGTGCTGATCCAGAACCTGGCGCCCGGCGCCGCCGAGCGCGCGGGCTTCGGCTCGGCCGCGATGCGGACCAAACATAAGAAGCTCATCACCCTCGATGTCTCCGGCTACGGCGATCATGGCCCCTACAAGAACCGCCGCGCCTACGATCTCCTGGTGCAGGCCGAGAGCGGCCTCGCCTCGATCACCGGCACCGAGCACGCACCGGGCCGCGTCGGCATCTCCGCCACCGACATCGGCACCGGCATGTATGCCCACGCCGCCGTCCTGGAAGCGCTGCTGGCGCGACACAAGACCGGCGAGGGCCGCGCCATCTCGGTCTCGCTTTTTTCCTCCATGGCCGAATGGATGACGGTGCCACTGCTCGCCATGGACTACGCCGCCTACGAATGGCCGCGGCTCGGTCTCACCCACCCGTTCATCGCGCCTTACGGCGTCTATCCCAGCGCCGACAAGGTGCCGCTCCTGATCTCGATCCAGAACGATCGCGAGTTCGAGCGCCTCTGCCACGGCGTGCTCGACCGGCCGGGCCTCGAAAAGGATCCCGACTACGCCACCAACAAGGATCGCAATTCGCGGCGCGACGCGACCAACGCCATCGTCGCCACGAGTTTCGGCGCCCAGAGCTTCGAGACGCTGGCGGCGAAGCTCGATGCCGCGCAGATCGCCTGGGCGCGCGTGAGTTCGGTCGGCGATCTTTCCAAGCACCCGCAGCTCCGCCGCACCGTCTTCACCTCGAACAAGGGCGAGGTTTCCATCCCGGCGCTGGCCGCCTCCTACCCGGGTGAGCCCGAGCGGCTGGGCGACGTGCCGACGCTCGGCCAGCACACCGACCAGGCGCGTCGCGAGTTCGCTGTCTGATGTCGAAGTGGCTGACCGGCCTGCGCCTTGCAGGTTATGGCGGCGCCTACTTCTTCGCCGCCGGCGCCTTCATGAGCTATTGGCCGGTATGGCTGCGCGACCGCGGCGTCACCGACACCGAGATCGGCACGCTGTTCATGTCGCGCCAGCTCGTCTCGGTGGTGGCCACGCTGTCGGTCGGCTGGATCGCCCATCGGCTGGGCGGCCCGCGCGGGGTGATGGTGACCTTGGGACTCGCCGCCGTCGTGATGATCGTGGCCTACGACTTCTCCACGACGTTTCTCGCCATCTTCATCGTCACCATGATCTGGGGTTTCATGTGGTCGCCGCCCATGCCGCTCTACGACGGCGTGCTGGTGACCGAGACCAAGCGCCACGGCCTCGACTATGCCCGTGTCCGCATGTGGAGCTCGGTGGCCTTCATCGGCGGCACGTTCATGGCCGGCATCGCCGTCGACCGCTACGGGCCGCCCTGGGTGCTCTACGTCGGAATGGCCGGCATCGTGCTGCTGGCGCCGTTCGCGCTGCTGCTGCCTGCCGCCCCCGCGCGCGCGCCAGACGTGGACCACGGCCACGCCTCGTTCAGAATCGCCGACCTCCTGCGATCGCCCGCGTTCCTGCTGTTCCTCATGGCCTGCGGCTTGTGCCAAGCCAGCCATTCCGTGCTCTACAGCTTCGGCACGCTGACCTGGCGCGCCGCCGGCATCGACGACGTGACGATCAGTTCGCTATGGGCCGAGAGCGTCGCCATCGAGATCGTGCTGATGCTGTTCGGTGGCTGGCTGCTCGCGCGCCTCGGTGTATGTGGCCTGATCGCCCTGGGACTCGCGGCCGGCATGGTGCGCTGGACCGCCATGGCCTTCACCACCGAGCTTTGGGCCCTCGTCCTCCTGCAGGCGCTGCATTCCTGCACCTTCGCCGCCTGCCACCTGGGCGCCATGGCGTTCCTGCAGCGCGCGCTGCCGGCGCACGGCGCCGCCATCGGCCAGAGTCTCTATTACGCGCTGGGCACCGGCGCCACACAGGCGCTGGTCTACCAGTTCTCCGGCCTGCTCTATTCGCAATACGGCCAACACGCGTTTCTCGCGATGACCATCGTCAGCGCCATCGGCATGTGCGCCCTGCTGCTGCTCGCCCGCACCTGGAAGGGCGGATTGCTGGTCGGCACGCCTCAGAAGTGATCGGGGCGCGCGACCTCGACGTCGCTCAGATAGACGATGGCGGCGTAGTCGCGCAGCCGCTCGACGCTTTCAGCGAGAATCAGGCGCGCCGTCTCCTCCGGCGCGATCGCGATCACCAGCGTGTTCTCGAACACGCGGCTGATCTCCTCGGTCTGACGCCGGCCCTGGCGGCCAAAGCCCGACACCTTCGGCACAGTCGTATAGCCCTTGACGCCGTGTGCGACGAGCCACTCCACCACGTCCGGCACCATGCCGCTTTCAACCACGATCTCGATCTTCTTGCGTCGATGGATGTCCATGCTCACCCCGCGAGCCGTTCGGCGATGGCGAAATAGAGTGGAATGCCGATCGCGACATTGAAAGGAAAGGTGACGCCTAGCGACAGCGTAATATAGATCGCCGGCCGTGCCTGCGGCAGGGCCAGCCGCATGGCTGCCGGCACCGCGATATAGGAGGCCGAAGCGCAGAGCGTCGCCAGCAGCGCCGTGCTGCCAACCCCGAAGCCCAGCAGACAGGCGGCGGCAAAGCCGATGGCGGCATTGAGCGGTGGCATCACGAGGGCAAAGGCAATCAGCCGCGCCGTCAGGCCTTGCGCCGAGCGCAGCTGGCGCGTCGCCACCAGTCCCATGTCGAGTAGAAACAGGCAGAGCATGCCGTTGTAGATGTCGACCATGAAGGGCTCGACCTTCTTCATACCCGAAGGCCCCGCCGCCCAGCCGATGACGAAGCCGCCGATCAGCACCACGATGCTGCCATTGGCCAGCACTTCGCGCAGCAGGTGCGAGCGGCGCTGCGGGCTCTTCGGTGCCGAAGCTCCCAGCGACCGGCGTGCCAGCAGCAGGCCGGTCACGATGGCCGGCGTCTCCATCGCGGCCATCATCGCCACGAGGATACCGTCGTAGGGTGTACTACGGGCGCCGAGGAACTCCACGGCGGTGACGAAGGTCACGATGCTCACTGAGCCGTAGTGTGCCGATACGGCGGCGGCATCGACCGGCCCCAGCGCGCGCATCGCGCGCAGGACGGCATAGGCCAGCACCGGCAGAGTGAAAGACAGCGCCACCGCCATTGCGAGCGAGGCCGCCACGTTGCCACCGCCGGTCTTGGCCAGCGCGAGCCCCCCCTTCATGCCTATCGCAAGCATGAGATAGATCGCCAAACCCTTGGCGACGGCTTCGGGAATCTCGAGATCCGAGCGAATTACGGCTGCTACTGCGCCCAGAACGAAGCAGAGAACCATCGGCGACAGAAGATTGGCACCAGCCAGTGCCAGGATTTCAGCCATGCCCGAAGCCTAGCGCGACCGCCCGCGCCCCGTCACCGGCCAGATCTCCACAAGCGTATCGCCCTTCACCACGTGATAGCTCTCGTAGAGGTTGACCGTCGGGTCGCAGTGCGGCGGCACCAGGATCACCTGCTCGCCCAAGCCGGGGGCCGCCTTGCCTTCGGGCGCGATCACGGCGAGATGCTCGTCGCCCATGAAACGCGTGGTCGAGCCTTCAATTGCGCCCTTCAGGATCATGGGCGGCCCCTTTTCGGTGGCCATCGCCTTCAGGCCGGCATCGACCGTCACCATACCGGCGGTGTTGGCGCTCACCACGCGTGCATCGATCTGCAGCGCCTGCTCGAAAGTCGGCTTGTCGAGGCCCCGCAGGTCGCAGACGTTGTAGTCGTGATCCATGAACACGTAGGAGCCGACCTGCAGCTCGGTGAAGACGCCCAGCTTGGCATCGATGAGATGCGTGCCGGTGCCCGAGCCGGTGATGATCTCGGGCTTTAATCCGGCGGCCTCCAGCTTCGCGAGGATGCCCTTCAGGTACTCCGTGCGCTCCTCGATCTCGGCCTTGCGCTGGGTGAAGTCGACGATGTGCTGGTGCCGGCCGCAATAGAACTGCACGCCGCCATACTTCAATGCCTTCTGCTTCGCGACCAGCTGCGCCAACTCGACCGCGGCCTCGGGCGAGGCAACGCCGGTACGGTGGATGCCGGGATCGATGTCGACGATCACCGTCAGCGTCTGGCCCGCCGTCGCTGCCGCCGCGGCCAGCGCCGCCACGTTGGCCGGATGATCGACCACGACCATCAGCCCCTTCACCTTGGCGTTGAGCTCGATCAGCCGCGCGATCGCCTGCGGCGTCACCACCGGCGAGGTGATGTGCAGCCCCTCGATGCCAGCCTCGCCCAGCGCCTCGGCCTCGCCCAGCTTGGCACAGCAGACGCCCAGCGCGCCCAAGGCGACCTGGCGGCGCGCGATATCGGCCGATTTGTGCGTCTTGGAATGCGGCCGCAACTTCATGCCGTGCGCTTTCGCAAACGACGCCATCTCGGCGATGTTGCGGTCGAGCATGTCGAGGTCGAGCACCAGCGCCGGCGTGTTCAGCGAGCGCCTCGACCCCTGCTGGCCGATGAGATGTCCGTGCAGTTTTTGCGCTTCGCTCGTCATTTCTTCTGGTCTCCAGGCTGAAGGTTGCGCACGACCATGGCTTCGCCGGTCGTGCCGCGATTGACGCCGGCGCTCTTCATGAAGATGTTGTCGGAGCCCGTGCCCCAAAGCGCCACGCCTCGGGCCATCAGGCCGCCATCCACCTTCACCGTTTCGCCGGTGATGAAACGTGCATCGTCGGAAACAAGGAACGCCGCCACGTCGGCGATGTGCTCGGGCTCGCCGCGGTCGGGCCACGGCTGCTGGGCGAACTGCTTCTCGAATTTCTCGGGCCGGCCGCGATGGACCAGCGGCGTGGAGATCACGCCGGGGGCGATGCCGACCACGCGGATTCGGTCGGGGCCGAGCTCCACCGCGACGTTCTCGATCAGACTGATGCAGGCGGCCTTGGCCGCCGAATAGGCGTGGCTGCCACCGCCGCCCGCCATGCCGGCGATCGAGGCCGTGACCAGGATGACGCCGCCTTTTCCATGTCTCTTCATGGCCAGCGACGCATGCTTCATGCCGAGAAACACCGAGCGCGTCAGCACGGCGAAGGTGTAGTCCCAGTCCTCGACGCTGGTCTCGGCGATCGGCCCGAAGGCGCCGCCGACACCGGCATTGAGATAGGCGATGTCGAGGCGACCGAACTGCTTCTCGGCGGCGGCCACCGTGGCGGCCACGTCGGATTCCTTGGCGACGTCACAGCGCACGAAGGCAATGCTGTCGCCATGGCCCTGGGCCTTCGCCACCGCCAGCGTCTCGGCGCCGTTGGCATCGTTGAGGTCGGCCACCACCACCTTCGCGCCGTCGGCGAGGAAGCGCATGACGGTGGCGCGGCCCATGCCGCTCGCGCCGCCGGTGACGATCGCCACCTTCCCTGCCAGTCGTTTCATTTCGCCCTCCGATAGCATGGTGCTGTTGCGCGGGGCCGTGGGCAAGCCTCGCGTTTCGCATTGCCATGGGAGAGTACGAGCAGCGCCTAGCCGGCGATCCTCATCATCATCGCGGTATCTGTGCTTTGCTGGTAGTCGACGATCTTGCCGTCGCGAAATTTGATGACATCGAAGACGTCGAAGACCTCGGACTTGTTCGACTTGGTGTTCGTCACGTTCGCACGCCAGTGGAGCATCGCCTTTTCGCCGTCGACGAGAAGATCGATCTGCTTCCAATCCCTGAATTGCCAGTCGGCGATAAGAGCCCCGATCGCCGCCTTTATCGATGCCTTGCCGGCAATGGGCGCACTCAACTGCGGAGCACCGGTCCCGCGAGCGTGGAGTCCAAAAACGGCATCATCCGCAATGTCCCTGAGGGTTCCGTCGAGGTCCCCTTTCACGCGTGCGATGTAGAGCAACCTGATGGTTTCCTCGATCTGAACCCGGCTTGTCATTGAACCCTCCCTTCTTGCAGGGCTCATGCATACCCAAGGTTGTGGAAAACGACAAGAGTCAACCCGGATTTACGAAATGATGACGACGCCCTCACCGCCGGCATAGAGCTTCTCGACCAGCGCGCGGCGCCGCTTCAGCGTGGCGCGCTGGTTGATATAGCCCTTGTCGGTGATTTCGTGGCCGTCGACGGCGGGCGGCTCGGCCATCAGCAGCACCCGGCGCACCCGCATCGAGGAGCCCTTGCTGCCGGCGTTCATGCCGGCAAGGCCATCGCGCAGCGTCGCGACCACGGCGGGATGGGCTAAAAGCTCGGCCGCCGGCAGCCGCGCTTCGTCGTCGCCCGCGAGCCGGCGGCAGGCGGCGATGTTGGGAAAGCCCAGGAGGCCGACATATTCGCGGTCCTGGCCGCAGATCACGGCGTCCTGCAGCACCGGCGTCGCCGCCGCGATCGCCGTCGTGCGCAAGGTGCCGACCAGCACGAAAGTGCCGCTGGTCAACTTGAAATCTTCCACGACGCGGCCGTCGAAGATCAGGCCCCAGCTCGGGTCCTCGGGATCGACGAAGCGGCCGGCGTCGCCGATCTTGTAAAAACCCTCCTCGTCGCACATCTCCGCCGTGAGATCGGGTCGCCGGAAGTAGCCCGGCGTCACAATCACGCTCTTGAGTCTAAGCTCGTAGCGCCCCTCCTCCCCCGTCGGCACCATTTTGAGCTGCACGCCAGGATACGGAAGGCCGACAAGGCCGACGCGGTCCGACGCCCAGTGCACCGACGTCGCCGTCGGCGCCGTTTCCGTCGAACCCCAGCCGGTGACGAAGGGGATGCGATAGCCGGTGTGCTTCACCGCCAGCGTCTCCATGCGCTCGTAGAGATCGTTGGGCAGGGTGGCGCCGCCATAGGACAGCACGTTGATGTTCTTGAAGAATCGCTTGGCCAGGTTTTCGTCCTTCTCCAGCGCCGTCGCCAGCATGGCGTAGCCCGCCGGCACGTTGGAGAACGAGGTCGGCGAGACCTCGCGCAGGTTGCGCAGCGTCTCCTCGAACAGGCCGGGCAGCGGCTTGCCGTCGTCGATCCAGGTCGTGCCGCCCTCGTTGAGGTTGCCCTGGAAGGTGGCGTTGCCGCCCATCGTGTGGTTCCAAGGCAGCCAGTCGAGCATGACCGGCGCGGGATCCCCGGGCTTGCGGATGCGCGACATGCTCATCATCGCCACGTTGGCGCACATCATCTCCTGGGTGTTGATGACGGCCTTGGGCATGCCGGTACTGCCCGAAGTGAACAGGAACTTGCCCACCGACTTGGGCTCGATCATCGCGACAGACTTCGCCACCGCATCGGTCGCCTTGGTGGCCACCAGCTCGCTCCACGGCAGCGACTGCCTCTGCGGTGGCGGCTTGTCGACATGGACCAGCAGCACGCCTTCCAGGTCGAGCGCCGCCAGCGCGCGGGAATAAATCTCGCCGTTCTGCACGAACACCAGGCCGGGCTTGATGAGGTCGAAGACGTATTTCAGCTTGGCGTGATCGCTGCTCATCACCGAATAGGCCGGCGACACCGGCGCCACGGGCACGCGCGCCTGCATGGCGGCCAGGGTGAGCAGCGCAAACTCGATCGAGTTCGACGACAGGATCATCACCGGCCGGTCGGGCCCGAAGCCGCGGTCGAGCAGTGCCTGCGTCACGGCATCGATCTGCTTCTTGGCCTCGGCGTAAGTGAGTTTCAGCCAGTCCCGGTCCGGCCCGCGGCGCTGCGCAAGCCACAGCCGGTCCGGCACCTCGGCCGCCCACTTCGCGAGCAGCGCCGGGATGTGCCGGGCATAAGGCTTCAGCGGATGGTTCGACTGCAGCACGACGGTGCCGTCGTCCCGCCGCTCGACCTTCACGTCACGGCTCAGGAATTCGATGGGCTTGAACGGAACCTGCATTACACTGTCCAACAACCTTCTCCCGGCGCTCGCTGCTGTTTCGGCGATTGTGGGGACGGGAACGGCCAGCCGGCAAGGGAGCGTTTTAAAAAGTGTCGCGCAGCAACTCCTCGGTGTCAGCAGGGGTGCCGGCAAGGCATTCGACCAGCCGCTGGTTGCAATTGTTTGCTGGCATTGTCTGCATGGTGGCGATCGCCAACCTGCAATACGGCTGGACCCTGTTCGTGCAGCCGATCAGCGAGAAGCAGGGCTGGGCGCGGCCCGAAATCCAGGCCGCCTTCACCATCTTCATCCTGGCCGAGACCTGGCTGGTGCCGCTGGAAGGCTGGGTCGTCGACCGCTTCGGACCGCGGCTCGTGGTCGCCTTCGGCGGCGTGCTGGTGGGCCTCGCCTGGACGGTGAACTCGTTCGCCGATTCGCTGATCCTTCTCTACATCGGCGCGGCGATGGGCGGCATCGGCGCCGGTGCCGTCTTCGGCACCTGCCTCGGCAATGCGCTGAAATGGTTTCCCGACCGCCGCGGGCTCGCCGTCGGCCTGACCACCGCCGGATTCGGCATGGGCTCGCTGTTCACCATCATCCCGATTCAGGAGGTGATCGCAGACCGCGGTTACCAAACGGCCTTCCTGTGGTTTGGCCTCGGCCAGGGCATCGCCGTGTTCGTCGTGGCGTGGCTGCTGCGCTCGCCGACGACGACTGACAACGGCGCCCTCCATGCCTTGCCCGTCCACGTCCGGCAGTCGTCGCGCGACTACGCACCGCTCGAGATGCTGCGCTCGCCGATGTTCTGGGTGCTTTATATGATGTTCGTGCTGGTCGCCGCCGGCGGCCTCATGGCGATCGCGCAGCTCGCGCCCATCGCCGAGGACTTCAAGGTGGCCGACGTGCCGGTCAGCCTTCTGGGCCTCACCCTGCCGGCGCTCACCTTCGCCCTGATGATCGACCGCGTGCTGAACGGCATCACCCGCCCGTTCTGCGGCTGGGTCTCCGACCATATCGGGCGCGAGACCACCATGTTCATCGCCTTCTCGCTCGAGGCGGCGGGCATCTGGGCGTTGTGGGTCTACGGCCACGATCCGCTGCTGTTCGTGCTGCTGGGCGGCATGGTGTTCTTCGCCTGGGGCGAGATCGCGAGCCTGTTCCCCGCGACCTGCGCCGACTGCTTCGGCACCAAATTCGCCACCACCAACGCAGGGCTGCTCTACACCGCCAAGGGAACGGCCTCGATGCTGGTGCCGCTCGCCAGCCTCGTCGTCATCGAGTCGGGAAGCTGGCGCGATGTCTTCCTTGCCGCGGCCTTCATGAACGTCATTGCCGCCGTCCTGGCGATTGCCGTGCTGCGCCCGATGCGCGCCGCACAGGACCGTCCACGGCCCGAGCCTGCCGCCGCCTGATTACGCCTTAAACTTGGCGATGGCCTTCTCGTCGAACTTCAGCCCGAGGCCGGGCTTGGTCGGCAGCACCAGCTCGCCCTTCTCGATCGCCGGCGTCTCCTCGTAGAGCGCCAGCATCCACGGCATATATTCCACCGTGAGGCCGTTCGGGCAGGCGGCCACCATGTGGCACAGCACTTCGGGCATGACATGGCTCACGATCGGCAGGTTGAAGGCCTCGGCCATGGCCGCGACCTTCATCCACTGTGTCGGACCGCCGACTCGCGCGATGTCGACCATCACGATGTCGACCGAGCGCGCCTCGATCATGTGACGGAAGGGCACGATGCCCCAGACATACTCACCGCCCGCGACCGGGGTCTTGAGCGCGGCGGTGACGCGGGCGAGGCCCGCATAGTCGTCGGCCGTCGTCACGTCCTCCAGCCAGAACAAGCCGATACCCGCCTGCTCGACCCTGGAGCCGATGTCGATCGCCTGCTCGGGCCGCCAGCGCTGGTTGATGTCGCACATCAGCGGAATGTCGGGGCCGATCGCGTCACGCACGACCCGCATGCGGCGAAGCTCGTCGGCCGGCGTCGGATCGCCGGGCAGCGCCATCTGGGTCTTCATCGAGCGGAAGCCCTTCTGCACCAGGATGCGCGCGGCCTGCTCCGTCTGCTTGTCGGTGAGGCCGCGGCGCAGCGAGCCTGAGGCATAAGTCGGCACGCGGTCGCGATGACCGCCCAGCAGCTGCCACAGCGGCTGGTCGAGCGCCTTGCCCCTGATGTCCCACAGCGCGGTGTCGATCGCCGACAGAGCGAGGGTAAAGATGCCGCCTGGGCCGCCCGAGCCCGCGGAAATGTCACCGCCGCGCAGCTTGGCGAGCAGCGCCTCGTTGCGCATCGGGTCCTCGCCGACGATGCCCACGCACAGGTCTTCCATCATCGCATGCAGGCTGCGCGTCACGCGGCCGCCATAGAGCGTGACACCGATGCCCTCGATGCCGCTGTCGGTGCGCAGGCGCAGGATCACCGTCGGCCGCTTGCGGTTGGCGTCCTCCGGCATGTTGGCCAGCGGATCGTCCTCCGGCACCGCGAGGGTCATGACCTGGTAACTGGCTATTTTCATTACGTTTCCTCCATCTACCGGCCGCGATCCGAAACCCGGGTGCGGCCTGAATGCCCGTTCACATTGCCCCCATTTTCGGCCAGAGTCCGCCGCAGCACAAAGGGAGAGAGCGATGGACTTCGAATACTCGGATCGCAGCAAGGCGCTGGTCGAGAAACTCAACAAATTCATGGACGAGGTCATCTATCCGGCCGAATCCGTCTACGAAGAGCAGATGGAGAAGGCCAAGGACCGCTGGCAGCTCCCGCCCGTGATGGAAGAGTGCAAGGCCGAGGCGAAGAAGCGTGGCCTCTGGAACATGTTCCTCCCCGCCGACCGCGAGACCGGCGATACGCACGGCACGATGGGCCTGTCCAACCTCGAATACGCCCCGATCTGCGAAGTGCTGGGCCGCTCCTCGATCGCTTCCGAGGCGGTGAACTGCTCCGCGCCCGACACCGGCAACATGGAAGTGTTCGCCCGCTACGGCACCAAGGAGCACAAGGAGAAGTGGCTGAAGCCGCTGCTGAACGGCGAGATCCGCTCCTGCTTCGCCATGACCGAGCCGGCCGTGGCCTCCTCCGACGCGCGCAACGTCGAGTGCCGCATCGAGAGCGACGGCAACGACTATGTCATCAACGGCCGCAAGTGGTGGTCCTCGGGCATGGGCGATCCGCGCTGCGCCGTCATCATTCTGATGGGCAAGAGCGATCCCAACGCGCCGGCCTACCGCCAGCAGTCGATGATCGTGGTGCCGCGCGACGCCAAGGGCATCAAGATCGTGAAGATGCTGCACGTGTTCGGCTATGATGACGCCCCGCACGGCCATGCCGAAGTGGTCTACGACAATGTGCGCGTGCCGAAGTCGGCCATGCTCCTGGGCGAGGGCCGCGGCTTCGAGATCGCCCAGGGCCGCCTCGGCCCCGGCCGCATCCATCACTGCATGCGTGCCATCGGCGTCGCCGAGCGGGCGCTCGAGATGGCGATCAAGCGCGCCAAGAGCCGCGTCGCCTTCGGCCAGCGCATCTCCGAGATGGGCGTCACCAAGGCCCATGTCGCCGACATGCGCATGGAGATCGACATGGCCCGCCTGCTGGTCCTCAAAGCCGCGTGGGCGATGGACAAGTTCGGCAACAAGGAAGCCCGCCAGCAGATCGCGATGATCAAGGTGGCGGTGCCCAACATCACCTCCAAGGTCGTCGACCGCTGCCTGCAGCTTCACGGCGCCGGCGGCGTCAGCCAGGTGTTCAAGCTCGCCAGCATGTACGCCCATCAGCGCACGCTGCGCCTGGCCGACGGTCCGGACGAGGTCCATCGCGACCAGGTCGGCCGCCTCGAGATCGCCAAGTACAACTAAGAAGCCGGCTTCATGCCAGCAATGCGGGGCGCGACCTGCCGGGTCGCGCCCCGTTTCGTTAAGGTCGGGACGAAATGACCATCGCCAGCTATGCGCGACGCAGCGCCGAAGCACTCGGCCCGACGACGCGCGGCATCCTTTGGATGGTGCTGTGCGGCCTGAGCTTCGCGCTGCTCAATGCGCTCACGCGCGTCATCACCGCCGACCTTCATCCCTGGCAAACCCAGTTTCTGCGCTATTGCTTCGGCGGCGTGGTCATCCTGCCTTTCCTCCTGCGCGGCGGACTGCACCTGCTGCGGACGAAGAATCTGCGGCTGCAGATCGGCCGCAACCTGGTGCATACCGTGGCCTCGGGCCTTTGGTTCCTGGCGTTGCCGCTGGTGCCGCTGGCCGAGATCACGGCGATCAGCTTCACCGGTCCGATCTTCATGACCATCGGCGCGATGCTGTTCTTTAGGGAGACCGTCCGCGCGCGGCGCTGGATCGCGATCGCGCTCGGCTTCTTCGGTATCCTGATCGTCCTCTATCCCAAGCTGCAACTCGGCATCTCGGCAAGTTCGGCGAGCCTGCTGCTGCTCGTGGCAGCACCTGTGTCGGCGTGTTCCTACCTGATGGCGAAGGTCCTGATGCGGCAGGACCAGCCCGAAACCATCGTGCTGTGGCAGTCGCTGCTGGTTTCGCTGTTCACGCTGCCCTTCGCCCTGTGGTTCTGGCGGCCAGTTGCCGACTGGCACCTCGCCCTGTTCGTCCTGGCCGGCATCCTGGGCTCGACCGGACACTACGCCCTCAACAGATCGATCAAGGCCGCCGACATTTCCGCCACCCAACCCACGCGCTTCCTCGAGCTGGTCTGGGCATCGGCGCTGGGCGCCCTGATCTGGGGCGACGTGCCACCGGTCTGGACCTTCGTGGGCGCGATCGTGATCTTCGGCTCGACGACCTACATCGCCCGCCGCGAGGCGATCGCCGACCGCGAGCGGCGCGGGACATAACCTAAAGGGAGACGCCATGGACAGTCCGAAGAAGAACCCGCACGTCACCGAACATCTCGCCAACGAACGTACCTTCCTCGCCTGGATCCGCACGGCCATTGCGGTGATGACCCTGGGCGTCGCCATCAACCGCTTCGCCCTCTTCCTGATGGAAATCCATCAGGTCCTTCCCGAGGTTCGCCACCTCGCCAACCGCCACATCGAGAAGCTCGGCATCGGCCTCGTCATCCTGGGCATCGTCATGCTGATCGGCGCGACCTGGCACTACCTCCATGTCGGCCGCACCATCGAGGACGACACCTATCGCCCGGCCAACCGGATCATGGTCGCCACCGCCATCGTCGTCATGCTGATGGGCGGTTCGTCTCTCGTCTGGCTCTTTTAGCGCGACTGACCCGCGGCCGGCGGCCCCTCGGGCATCTCCAGCAGCTCACTTTCGGGCGCACCGGCCTCGTAGGCCTGCACCAGCGCCTCGGGATCGAACACGATGCCGATCGGGTTCTTCCTGAAGGCCTCGGTCTGGAAGTAGGCCGCGGTCGCCTCGTTGGTGGCGTAGCGGTCGACCTGCAGCTCGACGCCGTTGCCGTCGGGGTCGCGATAGTAGATCGACACCGTCGGCCCGTGATGGATGCAGCGCGCCGGCGCGATGCCGAGCTTCTTCACGCGGGCATAGGTCGAGAGCAGCGTGCCGATGTCGGCAAAGGTGTAGGCGACGTGCGCCAGGCCCGAGTTCTGGGCGTCGGGCGCCTTGAGGCCGGCCAGGTTCACGATGCCGAGCCGGTGATGTTCGTCGTCGTAGGTCAGGAAGCAGATGTAGTCGGTGCGCTGCACCACATGCATGTTCAGCACGGCCGAATACCAGTCGATCATCGGCTGGATGTTCGACGAGCGCAGCACGAAGTGGGCGAACAGCACCGGCGTGGCGGGCTTGGGGTCGAGCGTGCGGCGGCTACGCGAGGTCGTCTCGAGCACTGTGTCCATGGAAGCCTCCAGGGCGCGAGTTTAGGCGCCTCGCCCGGCCTCGTCACCGGGGACTCGAATTGTGGTAGCCTGCCGCAACGCGTTTGGGGGAAACGAACATGCGGATTGCCGCGCTGCTCTGCAGCATCCTGGTGCTGGGCGATTTGCAGCCGGCAGCGGCGGAGGCCGTGTTCCGGCCTGCCGAGAACAAGGTCCCGGTCGCCCTGGTCGAGGTCTCCAAGTCGCCGCGCTACACCGAGGTCCGGCTCCAGGCGCAGGCCGCGGTCACTGGCGTCTGCTGGACGTCCGATGGGCCGGACAGCCCCTATCTGCTGGCCGGCGGCCGCCGCTATCGTTTCCTCGGCGGCGACGGCATCACGACCTGCCCGGCGGTGCGCAACTACGCGGCGCGCGAAAGCATGGCGCTGCGCTTCGAACGGCTCGATCCGCAGATCAAGGAGTTCTCACTCGTCGAAGGACAGGGCGGCGAAAACCAGATGATCGACCCGGGATCGTCCAAGGCGCGCTTCTGGAACTTCCTACACATCACGTTGAAATGACCTGACTTGAAATGAGTGTCGCACCGGCTCGCTCACCGGAATAGCGAGCGTGCTTGACCGGCGACGCTTGCACAGGCAAGCCCGAGCGTCATGGCTGCGCCCGCGATCGATACTCCCGATGCATTGAGTCACCTGATTCCGTCGCGGGTGGCGCGCGGCTTCTTCCTCGCCATTGTCGCCGGACTGTTCTTCAATTTCCTGAACGGCGCAGTGAAGGAACTGGCGACCGACATGCCGCCGCTCTACGTGGCGTGGGGACGCTGGATCGCCGGCATCGCGCTGGTCGCGCCGTATCTGTGGTGGCGCGTCGGGCTCGAAGGCATGCGCACCCACGACATGAAGCTCCATTGCCTGCGCGGGCTCTTCCACACGCCCGGCTACGGCCTGTGGTACGAGGCGGTGGTCTGGCTGCCACTCGCCACCATGGCGGCGCTGGGCTTCACCGGTCCCATCTTCGTCACCCTGGGCGCGGTGCTCTTCCTGCGCGAGACCGTGCACTGGCGGCGCTGGCTGGGCGTCGCGGTCGGCTTCGCCGGCATGCTGGTGATCGTCCGTCCCGGCATCATCGAGATGAACCCTGGCATCCTGATGATGATGGTGGCGGTGCCGCTGATCGCTGGCTCCAATCTCATCGCCAAGGTCGTCTCGGGCCGCGACAAGCCCGCCGTCGTCGTGCTTTGGCAGAGCGTGGTCGGCGCGATCTGCTTCACGCCCTTAGGGATCTGGTTCTGGCAGACGCCGACGCTCACCCAGCTCGGCCTGTTCGTGGCCTCCGGCTTCTTCGGCACGATGGGTTACTTCTTCATCACCTGGGCCTACCGGCTGCTCGATATTTCCGCCCTGCAATCCATCACCTTTCTCGGCATCGTCTGGGCCGCCTTGATGGACGTGGCGGTCTGGGGCAAGACGGCCGACGTCTGGACCTTTGTCGGCGCCGCGATCATCGTGGCGTCCACGACCTACATCGCCCATCGTGAATCGCGCGCAAGCGCCGTCGCGGGAGGAACCAAGAAGTGACCGATCGTCTAGCCGGCAAAGTGGCCCTCATCACCGGCGGTTCGTCGGGTCTCGGCGAGTGCTCCGCCATCCTGATGGCCCGCGAGGGCGCCAAGGTGGTGATCGCCGACATCCAGGAAGACAAAGGCCGCGCGCTCGCCACCAAGATCGGCAAGGCCGCGCATTTCATCAGGCTCGACGTCACCAGCGAGGACAACTGGCAGGCCGCCATCGCCGAATCGGTAGAAACCTTCGGCGCGCTGCACGTGCTGGTCAATTCCGCCGGCATCGGCCTCACCAAGACTGTCGAGGACATCACGCTCGAGGAATGGCGCCGCGTCCATGCCATCGACCTCGACGGCGTGTTCCTGGGCTGCAAGCACGGCGTCGCCGAGATCAAGAAGCACACCAAGACGCTGGGCGGCTCGATCATCAACATCTCGTCGATCTCGGGCATCATCGCCGGCGCCAACATGGCGGCCTACAATTCGGCCAAAGCAGGTGTGCGGCTGCTCAGCAAGTCGGTGGCGCTGCACTGCGCCAAGTCGGGCTACAACATCCGCTCCAACTCGGTCCATCCCACCTTCATCGACACGCCGATCCTCGACCGCCACCGCGTCCGCTTCGGCCAGGAAGTGATGCAGCAGAAGCTCGGCAAGCAGGTCCCGATCGGGCGCCTCGGCCGGCCCGAGGAAGTGGGCTGGGCGCTGGTCTTCCTCGCCTCGGACGAATCGAGCTTCATGACCGGCTCGGAAGTGGTGATCGACGGCGGCATCTCGGCAATGTGATCCGGAGGACCTCATGCTTCTTTCCCTCAACGACCGGCGCGTCTATTTCGATCTCGCCGGACCGCAGAACGCCCCCACGATCTGCTTCACCCATTCGCTGAATTCAGACGGCGGCATGTGGGTCGAGCAGATGGTGCCGCTGCTGGCCGCCGGCTACCGCGTGCTGCGGCTCGACATGCGCGGCCACGGCGGCAGCGAGCCGGTCCCGGGCGACTACACGATGGACGCGCTGGCGGCCGACGTGAAGGGCGCGCTCGATGTGCTCGACATCAAGAAGGTGCATTACATCGGGCTCAGCATCGGCGGCATGATCGGCCAGGGTTTTGCCCTCGCCAATCCCGCCTATCTCGCCTCGCTTTGCCTCTGCGACACCCAGCCCTCGACGCCGCCGGGCTCAGCCGGCACCTGGGAGGAGCGAAAGGCCACGGTGCGCAGCAAGGGTCTTGCCGTACTCGCCGACGCCACCATGCAGCGCTGGTTCACAGACGAGTTCAAGCAGGTCAATCCCGTGCGCTGGCGCGAGATCCGCGACACGATCAGCGGCACCACGCCGGACGGCTCCGCCGGCTGCATGTCGGCGATCCAGCATTTCGATTATCTCGACCGCCTCTCCACTATAAAGATCCCGACCCTGGTGATCTGCGGCGACCAGGACGAAGGCACGCCGCCCGACCGCAACAAGCTTATCGCGTCGAAGATTCCCGGCGGCCGCTACGAGGAAATCGCCAAGGCCCGCCACTTGCCCAACGTCGAGCGGCCGGAGCAGTTCAATCGCATCATGATGACATGGCTAGCGGCCAACCGCTGAGCCCCTTCGAGCTGAGCCCCGACAAGGACACTAAAATGGATTTCGCGTTCACCGAACAGCAGCTTGCCATCAAGGACAGCGTCGGCAAGCTGTGCGCCCAGTTCGACGGCAAGTATTGGCTGAAAAAAGACAAGGACGGCGGCTTCCCCGAGGACTTCTATCGCACCGTGGCCGACGCCGGCTGGCTGGGCATCGCCATGCCGGAGGAATATGGCGGCTCCGGCCTCGGCATCGCCGAGGCCGCGATCATGATGCAGGCGGTGGCTGAATCGGGCGCGGCGCTCCAAGGCGCCTCGGCGATCCACCTCAACGTCTTCGGTCCCAACCCGATCGTGGTGTTCGGCACCGAAGAACAGAAGAAGCGTATCCTGCCCGACATCATCGCCGGCAAGGTGAAAGGCTGCTTCGCCGTCACCGAGCCCGACGCCGGGCTCAACACCACGGCGCTGGAAACCAAGGCCGAGCGCGACGGCAACGGCTACGTCGTGCACGGCAAGAAGACCTGGACCACCACGGCCCAGGTCGCCGACAAGATGCTGCTGATCGCCCGCACCACGCCCAAGGATAAGTGCAAGCGTTCGACCGATGGTCTCTCGCTGTTCTACACCGACTTCGACCGCTCCAAGATCGAGGTCCGCGAGATCGAGAAGATGGGCCGCAAGGCGATCGACACCAACCAGGTGTTCATCGACGGATTGAAAGTCCCGCTCGAGGATCGCATCGGCGAGGAGGGCAAGGGCTTCCACTATCTGCTGCACGGGCTCAACCCCGAGCGCATCCTGATCGCGGCCGAAGCCATCGGAATCGGCAAGGCAGCACTCGCCAAGGCCACGCAATATGCCAAGGAGCGCATCGTGTTCGGCCGGCCGATCGGCAAGAACCAGGCGATCCAGCATCCGCTGGCCGAGAGCTGGATGCAGCTCGAGGCGGCCAACCTGCTCACCTTCAAGGCGGCCTGGCTCTACGACAACGGCAAGGAGTGCGGCGCCGAGGCCAACTCGGCCAAGTATCTCGGCGCGCGCTGGGCCTACGAGGCCTGCGAGCGCGCCATCCTGACCCATGGCGGCTACGGCTACGCCAAGGAGTTCCACGTCGAGCGCTTCCTGCGCGAGGTCATGATTGCGCGCATCGCGCCGGTCAGCGAGCAGTTGATCCTGTGCTACGTCGCGGAACGCGTGCTGGGCCTGCCCAAGAGCTACTAGGTCAAGCCTCTGAATTAGTTCGATATTTTGCTTGCGGAACCGCTGGCAACCTCAAACCGTCAGAGGGCGTTCCCTTCTCGAACCGTGATTCAACGGGAAGATGGAGAACGTCCATGACCCACAGCCAGACCCACGCCGGCATCGCTTTCGTCAGCATCGCCGCGCTTGCCATCGTAGGCCTCATGGCCCCGCCCGTGCCGCCGGCGTCGGCCGAGGTCCAGGCGTCGCGCATCTGCCGTGAGCAGGGGTTGAAGCCCAATTCGGCCGGCTACGAATTCTGCCTGCTGCAGGCCGAGCGTGCCTTGGAATCGGGCGAGCCCGATATGGCCCGCGCCTATGCCCGCGTCGCCGCAGAGTCGCGCGAAGCCTGCCAAGCCTACGGCCTCGAGCCCACGAGCAGCGGCTACAGCGCCTGCATGGAGCGCGAGACCAGGGCCCGCACCCTGCTGATCTTCAGCGAAGAAAAGCTCCGCTTCGGCCCGCAACTCGCCGGTCCGCGGTAACGCCTAAGGGATGCGCTTCTCGTAGTCCTGTTCGATATCGCCGAAGACCGTCCAGAAGGCCATCGGCACGCGTCCGTTGGCGCGCTCGACCAGGATCGCCAGATGGGTGTGCCAGCCGCCCGAGGTCTGAACCATCTCTGCACGCGTGGGCAGCTTCCGGTGGATCAGGATCAGCCGCACGTTCTTGCCCTCGGTTCGGGCGGCGTCACCTTGTGTGGCGACAGATCGCGATGCTGGAAGCGCAGTTCGACCGCACCACCTTTCTTCAATTCCATCGGTCCGCTGGCCAGCCATTGGCCGCGCTTGTCGGAATCGACCAGGAATTCCCACACCGTCTCGATCGGACCGGGCAGCACGCGCTCGAAGCGCAGCTCGGCGGGCGCGGTCATGCGGCCATAGTCGGTGTCGGTCATTTGCGGCTCCTCTTCCTCGTCTTGCGAGCATGCTGAAGCAGTGCAGTCTCGAGTGCATCGAGCCGGCCGGTCCAGAAGCGCTGGTAATAGGCGATCCAGCGGTCGGCCTCGGCGAGTGGCCCCGCCTCGATGCGACAGCGATGGGTGCGGCCCTCGACGGTGCGGCTGAGCAGCCCCGCCGTCTCCAGCACTTTCACATGCTTGGCCGCGGCCGCGAACGACATGTCGAACGGCTCGGCCAGTTCCCCCACCGTCCGCTCCGCGCTGCTGAGACGGCGCAGCATGGCGCGGCGGGTGGGATCGGCCAGGGCCTGGAACGCGCGATCGAGGTTTTGTTCAACCATGTGGTTTAATATAAGCGATGCCGGAGAAACGTTCAACCATTTAGTTGAATTAAAGAGAAGGTGCCTCGCGCTGTCGAGTTAACGTAGGCTCACGATCCTGACCCTCAAGACACGGATCGCACAATGGAACCGCTGCCCTCTTCCGTCCTTCCCGCCGGCGTGCGCAGCCGCATCCTGCCCGGCATCAACGGCCTCGACGTCCACGTGCTCGAGGCAGGCTTCGAGCAGCCCGCAGGAGGAAAGCGCCGCCCCGCTGTCCTGCTACTGCACGGCTTTCCCGAGATCGCCTATAGCTGGCGCAAGCAGCTGCCGGCGCTCGCGGCGGCGGGCTATCACGCCATCGCGCCGGACCAGCGCGGCTACGGTCGCACCACCGGCTGGAGCGCCGATTACGACGCCGACCTTTCGTCCTTCCGATTCATGGGCCTGCTGCGCGAGGCGATCGGCGTGCTCTACGCACTGGGCCATCGCACCGCCGAGGCGATCGTCGGCCACGATTTTGGCGCCGCGTCAGCTTCGTTCCACGCGCTGGTACGGCCCGACATCTTCAAGCGCATGGTGCTGATGAGCGCGCCGTTCGGCGGCCCGCCGGCCGTGCCGTTCGACACTGCCGACAAGCCCGCCTCGACTGCCAAGCCCGCCGACTTCCATGCCGGGCTCGCGGCCCTTTCGCGCCCGCGCAAGCATTACCAATGGTACCAGTCGACGCGCGAGGCCAACACCAACCAGTGGCAGGCCAAGCAGGGCGTGCACGATTTCCTGCGCGCCTACTACCACCACAAGAGCGCCGACTGGAAAGCGAACAAGCCCTACGAGTTGAAAGGCTGGATCGCCGAGGAACTGGCCAAGATGCCAACCTACTACATCATGGACCTGGCCGAGGGCATGGCCGAGACGGTGGCCAAGGAGATGCCGAGCGCGGCCGAGATCGCGGCCAACAAGTGGCTGACCGAAGCCGAGCTGAAGGTCTATAGCGGCGAATACCAGCGCAACGGCTTCCAGGGCGGGCTCAACTGGTATCGCGTGCGCACCTCGGGCCTGATCGGGCGCGAATATGCCGCCTTCACCGGCCGCACCATCGACCAGCCCTCGACCTTCATCTCGGGCGCAAGCGATTGGGGCAACTACCAATCGCCCGGTGCTCTGGAGCAAATGCAGAAAAGCGCCTGCACCAACATGAAGGAGATCCACCTGGTCCCGGGTGCCGGCCACTGGGTGCAACAGGAGCAGGCGGACGAGGTCAATCGCCTGCTTGTCAACTTCCTCAAGACGACATGACGGCGTAGCCGGTCGTGACCACCAGCGCCGCCGCGAAGGCGAGATTAACGCGTCGCGACCAGACCGGATCGTGGAAGGCCCGCGAGAAGACAGCACCCGCCAGCACCAGGCGAGATGGATTAGCACGATCATCGCGGCCAGGATCGCGATCTTCAGCACCGGACCCAGCAGCGACGCCGCGAACACCGCCGCGATCGCCACATAGGCCTTGGGATTGGCGGCCGCCAGCAGCACACCGCCGAGGAACGACGGTGCCGCCACCGTTTCGTCGTGCATCGACAGCGGCGGCGCGGTCGCGATCTTGTAGGCGAGATAGAGGATATAGGCGGCGGAGGCCGTGAGCAGCACCGGCGCAAGTTGCGGCACCGCCAGCAGGATGGAAACCACCCCCGCCGCCACGGCCAGCAGCACGCCGATCGTGCCCGCGACGAGGCCCGACAGATAGGCGATCGACCGGCGCAGCCCGAATGCCGCGCCGACCGCCGTCACGCTGATGGTCGAGGGCCCCGGACTGCCCATGACGAGGAGAGAAGCCACGACCAACGACAGCAACATGGGCCGAGGCTATCGCCGCGCGGCAACCGCCGTCTTGAACGATCGTGCGGCTTCTACTTCAACCGCCAGCGCGCCGCCTCCGCGGGATCGGCATTGCAGGCAGCGGCGACCAACGCGGCGGTGAGCAGCGTCGCCTGTCGCAATTCCGATTGCGCCACCTTGTCCCGCGTGTCGGCCGGTGTCAGCACGACGCGCAGATGGGCGGCCGGATCGTCGAAGCCCGCCACCAGGCGGATCGCCGGGATGCCGCCCAGGGCGAAGTTGGCATGGTCGGAGTTGGTCATCAGCGGCCGCACGGTGCGCAGGCTCTGCCCGTTGGCCTCGGCGACGGCCAGCAGGAAGGGTTCTACGCCGGCGTAGCCGCTGGAGAGGGCGGCGAGATGCGGGCTGCCCGCCACCGAGTCGAGATTGACGTTGAGCGCGATCTTCGCCCGCTCGGTCTCGCCCAACGCCTTCACATACTGCGCCGAGCCGGTCAGTGCCCATTCCTCGACACTGAAGAACATCACGCGCAGTCCCCGCCGGAACGACGCCACCTTGGGCGCCAGCGCGCGCGTCACCGCCAGCACGGCGGCGAGGCCGGTGCCGTTGTCCATCGCGCTTTCGGCGAGGTCATGGCCATCGACATGGGCGGAGAGCACCACCCACTCGTCGCTCAGGCCGGGATAGTCGTAGACCAGCGTCTCGGTCTCGGCCGGTCCTTCCGCGGTCTCGATCGTCATGGTGGCCGTTGGCCAGCCCGCCGCCCGGCGAACGAGGCGCGCCGCCGTCTCGGGCGAGATGCCGAGGGCCGGGATGCCGTCGCCGCCCTCGCGGCCCGACGAACCCGCCACGACATGGCCGGCCAGCGGCCCGGCAATCAGGAAGCCCACCGCGCCATGGGTTCGCGCCATGTCGTACTTGCGGCGGCGATGGATGGTGCCGGCGGCGAACATCAGCTCATGCCGCACCAGCACAATGCGGCCCCCGATCTCCGCAGCATGTGCCTCGAATTCGTCCGGTGTGCCGCGGCCGAGATCGATCACCTCGGCGGTGAGGCCGTCTTTGCCCGTCGCAATGGTGCGGACCAGCGGATGGCAGGTAACGAGCCCACCATCGGCCAGCTTCAGCGTCGCCTTGGTCGCGCGCCAGCCGCCGTAGGGCACCGGGATAGAGCGGCCGCTGTTGGCCGGCGAGGCCGCCCGCACGCGCTCGCGCAGCAACGCGAACGTCCGCTTCTCGCTCTCGCTACCGGCCAGCCGTCCGCCGCGGTCGCAGATGTCGTTGAAGTCGCGCCACAGACCCTCGTCGGAGGCGAGCCGGGCCGCGGTGTCGGGATCTAGGCGCATGGCGGTCACTCACCTGTTCAGCTTGGCGTCGAGCAATTCGAGGAAGGCCGCGGCAAGCACCGAGGGTTCGCGGTCGCGGCGGTGAAAGGCGCCGATCTCGTAGACGATGGCGGGCTCGAACGGACGCACCACGAGACCGAGATGGGCGAAGCTCTCCGCCGACAGCGGATCGACCACCGACCATCCGGCGCCGGCGGCGACCAGGCCGCAGAGGCTGGCGAAGAACTCGGCCTCGACCACGGCATTGAGCTGTGCGCCCGCGTCGGCGAAGGCAGCGATCAGGCGCGGCGGCATCTGGAGCGCACGTGCCGGCGCCACCATCGGATGGCCCGACAGCAGCTTCGGCGTCAGCACCTTGCGGGCGGCCAGCGGATGGCGCGGTGGCAGGATGGCGACACAACGCATCTCGTAGCGCGTGACCGTCACCCGGGTCTCGTCGATCGGCAGTTCGGCGATGCCGATGTCGAAACTCTCGCTGGGCAGCAGCTGGCTCACGACATCGGAGTGACGCGAGATCATACGCACCGCAACGCCCGGCCGCTGGTTGACGAACTCGGCCACCAGCCCGGGCAACAGCGAGATCGCCGCCGACGGATGACTGGCGATCACCAGGCGGCCGGATTGGCCTTCGCGGATCTGTGCCGTCGCCGTTGCAAGACGATCGACCTCGCCCAGCACGCGGCTTGCTTCGGCATAGAACAGCAGCCCCTCGGCTGTCGGCTTCAGCCGGCCGCCGGCGCGGTCGAACAGGGAGAAGCCCACCGTTTCCTCCAGCCGCGCGATCTGGGTGCTGACCGCGGGCTGGGTCACGCCCATGGCCGTGGCCGCAGCGGTCACCGAACGGTGGTCGACGACGGCGCGGAAGGCTTCGAGGAGCTTGACGTCCATGGGTCTATAAACAGTCGTTATTGGCTAACGTGACAACTTCTAGCCTTCTTACTAGCAAATCTCCCGCCGATACGGCAGTCTCATCGGCACAGGCATAGGAATTGCTTATGCACTGACATGAGGCCGATCACCCCCATGAGCGCGACACCGATCATCCTGGCAGACGGCGTTACCAAGCGGTTCGGCGCCAACCAGGTGCTGACCCGCGTTTCGTTGCCGGTGATGGAGCGCGACGTGGTCTGCGTCGTGGGACCTTCCGGCTCGGGCAAGACCACGTTGCTGCGCTGCTTCGCCCTGCTCGAGCTGCCGAGCGAGGGCCGTATCCTCATGGAAGGGACGCCGATCTCGACCGCCCAGCCCGATCGTGGAATTAAGGCGGCGGCGCGGGCGGTGCGCTCCGAGATCGGCATGGTGTTCCAGCATTTCAACCTGTGGCCGCACATGTCGGTCCTGGAGAACCTGATCGAGGCGCCGCTCCGGGTGAAGAAGATGCCGCGCGACCAGGCGATCGCCATGGCCGAAAAGCTCCTGGCCAAGGTCGACCTTTCAGACAAGCGCGACGCCTATCCGGCACGTCTGTCGGGCGGCCAGCAGCAGCGCGTGGCGATCGCTAGGGCACTTGCGATGTCGCCCAAGGTCCTGCTTTTCGACGAGGCAACCAGCGCGCTCGATCCCGAGTTGCGCCGCGAGGTTCTGATCGTCATGCGCCAGCTCGCCCTCGAGGGCATGACCATGCTGGTGGTCACGCACGAGATGGGATTCGCGCGCCATGTCGGCACGCGCACCGTGTTCATGGATCGCGGCGAGATCGTCGAGGAGGCGCCGGGCGCGGCCTTCTTCGACGCACCGAAGACGGAGCGCGCCAAGCGTTTCCTGCAGCAGTTCGAGGACGACTAGTTGGGGCGACGACAGAAGGGAGACTGATCATGGGTTTAATGAAAGCAATCGGGGCACTGACCCTGGCAACGACGGTCGGCATACTGGCAACACCAGGCGCCGAGGCACAGCAGACGCAATCGCGTCTCTACGAGATCACCAAGAGCAAGAAGCTGCGGGTCTGCCAGTTCCCGCTTTACTACTCGATCTCGTTCCGCAATTCCAAGACCGGCGAAATCGAGGGCATCGACGCCGACCTCGCCAAGGAGTTCGCCAAGGAACTTGATGCCAAGCTCGAAATCGTCGAATCGAGCTTCGGCTCCTTCATCGCCGACCTGCAGGCCGGCAAGTGCGAGATCGGCATGTTCGGCGTAGGCGCCACGATGAAACGCGGCCAAGCGGTCGAATTCTCCAAGCCCTACCTGCTGACGAACATCTATGCCGTCACGCGCAAGGACAGCAAGATCAAGAAGTGGGAAGATATCGACCAGAAAGGCGTGAAGGCCGCCGTATCCCTGGGCAGCTACATCGAGCCCTTCATGAAGGGCTACGTGAAGAACGCCGAGGTCGTTTCGGTGGCGCCGCCCAACACCCGCGAGGCCGAACTGGTGGCGCAGCGCGTCGACGTCATCATCACCGACTTCCCGACCGCCATCAAAGTAACCGACGAGTTCGACTGGGCGACCTACATCCTGCCCAACGAGAAGCTCGCCGTCACGCCCTACGCCTACGTCGTGCCCCAGGGCGACCAGATCTGGCTGAACTACGTCAACCTGTTCGTCGAGACGATCAAGCTCGACGGCCGGCTCTTGAAGTACGCCAAGAAGCACAAGCTCGACCCGATCGTGGCGCCGTAGTCATTGGAGCGCGCCACTGCGGGCGGAGTAACCTCCGCCCGCAGTGGCGCATCCTTAACGTGCGCCACTGGAGTGGCGCGCTCCCCCGAGGCTTGAATGTTCAAGTATCAATTCCGCTGGGACACGGTCTGGGGCAGCTTCGACTTCCTGATGTCGGGGCTGCAGATGACGCTCATCGTCTCGGCCATAACCCTCGTGCTGGCGATGGTCGGGGGACTGATCATCGCGCTGCTCGACATGTCGCGCTTCCGGGTGCTGCGCTGGATCGGGGTCTCGATCGGCGAGGTCGTGCGCAACACGCCGATCCTCGTCCAGCTTCTCTGGGTCTACTACGTGCTGCCGATCGTGTTCGGCATCCGCATCGAAGCGCTGGTGGCGCTGATCATCGGTCTCGCCCTCTACCAGGCGGCCTTCATCTCGGAGGTCTATCGCTCGGGTATACAGAGCGTGCCCAAGGGTCACGTCGAGGCCGCCCAGGTGTTGGGGCTCACGCCCCTGCAGTCGTTTCGGCGCATCGTGCTGCCGCAGGCGATCAAGATGACGCTGCCGCCGCTCGCCTCCAACTTCGTGCAGTTGATCAAATTCTCCTCGCTGGGTGCCGTCATCTCGGTGAGCGAGATCACGCGTCGCGGCATGGAACTCTCGGCCACCAATTTCAGGCCACTGGAAACCTTTACCTTCATCGCCGTCGTCTACTTCCTGATCTGCTGGCCGCTCGCCATGGGCATCCGCTTCTGGGAACGCAGGCTGCAGAACCGCTGATGTTCGATCCGCACAGACTTGACCTCGCCCGCCGGGTCGACGCCGCGCGCGAGCACTTGATCGCCACCACACAGCGGCTGGTCGCCGTGGCCTCACCCAACCCGCCGAGCGACACCCACGACGTCGCCCAGGTGGCCGAAGCGCTGCTGCGCGAGATCCCCGGCATCGAGATCGAGCGCATCGAACCCGAGCCGCGCGTGGTCAGCCTGATCGGACGTATCAAGGGCGGTCGCCCCGGGCGGCGGCTGATCTTCAACGGCCATCTCGACACTTTCCCGATCCTGGAGAACCTGCCGTGGACCGTGCCGCCCCTTGGCGGCGTCCTGAAGGACGGCAAGCTCTATGGCCGCGGCGTCTGTGACATGAAGGGCGGCATCGCCGCCTCGCTTCTTGCGGCGACACTCCTGGCCGAGCATCGCGACGCCTGGGCGGGCGAGATCGTGCTGACGCTCGCCGGCGACGAGGAGAACATGGGCTCCTTGGGCTCGGGCTGGATGCTGAAACACCGGCCGCACGCCGCCGGCGACGCCAACATCTGCGGTGATGTCGGCTCGCCCCGGGTCGTGCGCTTTGGCGAAAAGGGCCTGATGTGGGTCGAGATCGAGGCCGTGGGCTCGCCGGCACATGGTGCGCACGTGCACAAGGGCACCAACGCCATCGACCGGCTGCGCACCGCGCTCGACCGGCTGAAGGACCTGGAGGACGTGCCCTTCCAGGCGCCGCCGGTCGTCACCGCCGCCATCGCCAAGGCCAAATCCATATCCGAGCCGCTGTCTGGGGCCGGCGAAGCCGACACGCTGGGCCGTGTCACCGTGAACATCGGTACGATCGAAGGCGGCGCCTCGCCCAACCTCGTGCCCACCCATGCCATCGCCCGTGCCGACATCCGGCTGCCGGTCGGGATCACGACCGACGTGCTGGCGAGGCAGCTCGACGAATGGCTTGGTTCGCTGGAGGGCGTGAGCTGGAAGGCGATCCGCCGCTTCGAGCCCTCCTTCACCGACCCCGGCCACGAACTCGTGACGCGCACCGCCCAGGTCGCCGCCGAAGTGCTGCGTGAGGCGCCGGCCGTCAACATGCGGGTTGGCGGCTCCGATTCGCGCTGGTATCGCATGTACAAGGTGCCGACCGTGGTGCTGGGGCTGACGCCGTTCAACATGGGCGGCCCCGACGAGCATGTGCTGGTCGATGAACTCGTGGCGGTGGCCAAGATCCACACGCTGACGGCCTACGACTTTCTCTCCGCGGAGATCTGACATGGAACGCCTCACCGACGACGAGCTCTTCACCCTGCCCATGACGTTCATGGGCGCGCCCTACGGCCGGCCGGGACCGAACAACAAGGCGGCCATCCTGGGCATTCCCTTCGACTGCGGCACCAACATGCGCATCGGCGCGCGCGGCGGACCCGATTCGGTGCGCCAGCAGTCGGCGCTGATGCGGCGCTTCAATCCAACCAATGCCGACTTCGATCCGGTCGCGGCACTGGGGCTGGTCGATTGCGGCAATGTGAAACTGACGCCCAGCAAGATCGTCGATGCCTTCGAACGCACCG
Source organism: Reyranella massiliensis 521 (assembly GCA_945860205.1). Lineage (GTDB taxonomy): Bacteria > Pseudomonadota > Alphaproteobacteria > Reyranellales > Reyranellaceae > Reyranella > Reyranella massiliensis_B. The sequence goes on from CAMARK010000039.1 coordinate 38,177, forward strand.
AACAGGCCGTCGACCGTATCGTCCAGGCCGGCGCTGTGCCGGTCACCATCGGCGGCGACGGCTCGGTCACGGTTCCGGTCGCCCGCGCGGTCGGCAAGAAATATCCGAAGATGGCGGCGCTCCACATCGACTCGCACACCGATTCCTACCCCTACGGCGAGGACGAGAAGTACAACTCCGCCACCCAGTTCACGCACGTGGCCGAAGAGGGCCTGATCGATCCTGAATTCTCCTGGCACGTCGGCATCCGCAGCACGACCTATGCCCAGAACGTCGTGCCGCGCGCCATGAGCCTCGGCTACAAGATCGTCTCCCTCGACGAGTTGATCCGCGGCGGCTTCGCCCAGCGCATGGCCGAGTTTCGTGACAAGGTGGGCAAGCGGCCGGTCTACCTCTGCTTCGACATGGATGTGTTCGACCCGTCCTGTGCGCCTGGCGTCTGCACGCCGTCGTGGGGCGGCCTCAGCGCCCGCGAGGGCATCGACCTGCTGCGCTGCCTGACCGACCTCAACATCGTGGCGGTCGACGTCAACACCGTGAGCCCGCCGCAGGACGTGAACGGCATGGCCGCCCACCTCTGCGCCCATGTGATCTACGAGACGTTGGTGCTGCTCACTCGGCAGATGGGCCTCGCGACGCGCTAACGCAGAATCTTCGCGAAGAACGCCTGGGTCCGCGCCTCGGCGTCGGGCGCGCCCACGGTGTCGTAGACCAGCCGGTGCGTCTTGCCGCCGCCGCCGGGCACGGTGCGGTCGGGCGCCTTGTTGTCGAAGCTGTGAAAGGCGTTGGGATAGAAGACCGCCTCGACCAGCGCCGGCTTGGCAAGACCGGCCACCATCTGCCGACAGCGGTCGGCCGGCGTCCAGTCGTCCTTGTCGCCGGCCAGGAGCAGGACCGGCAGGTCGATGCCGGTGTCGAACGCCGGATTGCAGCCGGGATAGTAGGCGACACCGCCCGCGAGGCCTCGCTTGGCGAGATCGAAGCTCTTCTGTGTCGCGCGGATGGTGGTCGAGCCGCCGTGGCTGTGGCCGATGATACCGACCTTGCCTTTGATCACGTCCGGGCGGGTGGCGAGATAGTCGAGGGCACCCGCGATATCGGAGATGCGCATGTTGGGCGTCACGACGTTGGGCGTGGTGCAGACGGCCTTGGTGCCACGCGGGTTGAACGAGTCGGGCGCCAGCACGAGGTAGTCCCAGCTCACCAGCAGCTTGCCCCAGACGTCGGTGTGCGGGCTGGTCCCTGCGCAGGAGTGCGCCAGGATGATGGCGCGGAACGGGCCCGGACCGGCCGGCCTATAGATCCAGCCCTTGATCTCCGGGCCGGCGGCCGAACTGCCGACGGCGATGCTGGGAAAGCTGACGGACTGCGCCGAGGCGCCGCCGGCCAACAGCACGAGAAAGGCAATCGCAAGCGCGCGGATCATGATCGATCCTAGTCCAGCGGGCAGTGAACTCCCACCGTTCGCTGTTCACTCCGGCTGAATGCCCGCTTCCTTGGCGATCTCGCGCCAGGTCGCGAGCTCCTTCTTGATGCGTTCGGCGTAGACGTCGGGTGCCTCACCGCCGGGCTCGCTGGCGAGATCGGCAATCTTGGCCTTGACCTCGGCTTCGGCGAGCACGGCGACCACGTCGTCGCGCAGGCGCCGCGCCAGGGCCGGCGGCATGCCGCCTGGACCGAGCAACCCGAACCAGGCCGTCTGGTCGACGCCGGGGGCGCCGATCTCGACCATGGTCGGTATCTCGGGCAGCACCGCCAGCCGCTTGCCGCTGCTCACCGCCAGCATGCGCAAGGTGCCGGCGCGATGCTGCGCCATCACGGTGAGCGGGCTGGTGAAGCCGACCGGGATATGGCCGCCGGCCAGCTCCTGCATCATCGGCGCCGCGCCCTTGTAGGCCACGTTCTCGATCTTGAGACCGCTCTTGAGGCGGAACAGCTCGCCCACCATGCGCGTGGTGTTCTCGGTGCTGCCGAAAGTGTACTTGCCCGGCGCGGCCTTTGCCGCCGTCATGAACTTCTCGGCCGTGTCGAAGCCCGCCTTGGGCGAGCCCACCAGGGCGATGACGCCGGCGACCAGCGGTGTGATCGGCGTAAAATCGCGCTCGGTGTCGTAGGGCAGCGTCTTGGTCGTGAAGGGATTGATGGTGTGGGCGCTGGTCATGATCAGCAGCGTGTAGCCGTCGGGCGGTGCTTTCGCCACGATCTCGCTGCCGACGATGCCGCTCGCGCCGGCCTTGTTGTCGATGAGCGCGGTCTGCTTCCAGCGGTCGGCCAGCCGGGGTACGATCAGGCGCGCCACGATGTCAGTGCCGCCGCCGGCCGGATAGGGCACGATCACGCGCACCGCCTTGGTCGGAAAGTCCTGCGCGCGGGCTATCGCCGGAGCCAGGCCCGCGGCCAGACCGATCCCTGCCGCCCCCGCCACGAAGCCGCGGCGTTTCATGCCTGTCATGCAATCCTCTTGTTCCATTTTCTTGGCGACAGACTAGGGTCGTTCGAGGAGGAAACCAAGATGTTCGATCTGGTGATCAAAGACGCGGAAATCTTCGACGGCGCCGGCTCGGCTCCGGTGCGCGGCGACCTCGGTGTCACGGCGGGCAAGATCACCGCGGTCGGCGGCAAGCTTGGCGCCGCGAAGGAAACCCTGAACGCGCGAGGCCTCGCGTTGGCGCCGGGCATCATCGATGGCCACACCCATTACGACGCGCAGATCACCTGGGATCCGTTCGTCGATCCCTCGCCGGCGCTGGGCGTCACCACCGCCATCCTGGGCAATTGCGGCTTCACCATCGCGCCCTGCAAGCCGCAGGACCGCGACCTGACCATGCGCCACCTCACGCATGTCGAGGGCATGTCGCTCGACGCGCTGCGCGCCGGCATCCGCTGGGAGTTCGAGAGTTT
>CAMARK010000040.1 GCA_945860205.1 Reyranella massiliensis 521
CTTCATGAGCGCAACTGGAGTTGCGCGCTCCCATGAGGAGTTTTCCATGCTCGATCAAACCACCTCGCAAGCCGATCTCGAGGAGCGCGCCATTGCGCTGGCGCGGCTCTATCGCAAGGACCCGCTGCGCTTCGTGCTCTCGGCCTTCCCCTGGGGCATTCCAGGCACGCCGCTCGCCAACGCCGAAGGCCCCGAGCCGTGGCAGGCCGAACTGCTGGCCAATCTCCGCGACGATCTCGCGCTGGGCCGCTCGCCCGTTCGCATCGCCGTCGCCTCGGGCCACGGCGTCGGCAAGTCGGCGCTCGTCGCGTGGCTGGTGCTGTGGGCGCTGGCGACGCAGCCGGGCACCAGAGGTGTAGTGACGGCCAACACCGAGACCCAGCTCCGCACCAAGACCTGGGCCGAGCTCAGCAAATGGCACGGTCTCTCGATCTGCCGCGATTGGCTCGCCTACAGCGCCACGGCGATCACCGCGGCCGAGGAAGGCAAGGCGGCGGGCTGGCGGGTCGATCTGGTGCCGTGGTCGGCGCACAACGCCGAGGCCTTCGCAGGCCTCCATAACCATGGCGGCCGGCTGCTGCTCGTGTTCGATGAGGCCTCGGCCATCGCCGACACGATCTGGGAGACGGCGGAAGGCGCGCTCAGCGACGCCAACACCGAGATCGTGTGGCTGGCCTTCGGCAATCCGACGCGGAACGGCGGCCGCTTCCACGAGTGCTTCGGCAAGTTCCAGGCGCGCTGGCGCACCGCACACGTCGATGCCCGCACGGTCTCCTTCACCAACAAGGCGCAGATCGCCGAATGGGTGCGCGACTACGGCGAGGACTCCGACTTCGTGAAAGTCCGCGTCCGTGGCGCCTTCCCCAAGGCCGGCGCGCTGCAGTTCATCGACGGCGAGCGGGTGCGCGAGGCGATGACCCGCGAGACGCCGCCGGCACCCTACGATCCCATTGTCATGGGCGTCGATGTCGCGCGCTTCGGCGATGACCGCAGCGTTATCTTCATCCGCAAGGGCCGCGATGGGCGCAGCTGGCCGATCGAGAAACTGAAGGGCCTCGACCTGATGCAGCTCGCCGGCCGGGTCTGCGAACGCGCGGCCGAAGTTCGGGCGCGCGCCGTATTCGTCGACGAGGGCGGCATCGGCGCCGGCGTCGTCGATCGTCTGCGGCAACTGGGTGTGCCCGGCGTCCACGGCATCAACTTCGCCTCACGGCCCGGCGGCTGGACGCCGGAGGGCCAGGCGCCGCTTTACGCCAACAAGCGGGCGGAGATATGGGGCATGGCCAAGGGCTGGCTGGAGCAGGGCGCGTTGCCCGACGATCCCGAGCTGGCGCAGGACCTGACCGGCGTCGAATACGGCTACGACGCGCGCAACGCCATCCAGCTCGAACGCAAGGAAGACATGAAGAAGCGTGGGCTCCTGTCACCAGATATCGGGGATGCGTTGGCACTTACGTTCGCGTGGCCGCTGCATCCGGAGATGGATTACCGGTGGGACGACCAGCCGGGGAGGGTGCGCTTTCTCGATGAGGGGCACGACTACGACATGTTTCATGATCTTTGAGCATCTCATGATCTTCCGGACCGCGGGCCTCCGGCCCGCTCATGAGCGTGAGCGGGCCGGAGGCCCGCGGGGACGGCGCCCGCAATGGCCACAATGAATGAGTCAGGCGATGAACACGCAGATCGACGGGGTGCGCGCTCACGCGCTGCTCGAGGCCTATCTGGTCAACCTCCGCTTCGAGCGGGCGGTGGACTACCTGCGGCGAGGCCGCCGGTTCGCGGGCGAGAAGTTCTATCGGCTGAAGTTCGACTGGCGGGACCTCTACACCCGTTTCGACGAGATCGCGGGCTCCGAGAGCGAGTGGACCCATCTGCACGACCTCGAAGCGGAGCTGACGCTGCGCCGGGACACCGTCCCGCGCCCCCATCCGGCGCGCCACGCTCACGGCCTCCGGCGCGACGAGCACGCCAAGCGGCTGTGGGGAGACCCAGGTCAGTGGGGCACGGCGGAGCGCTGCCTCTACGAGGCGGCTCTCTCTTTCCAGCTGGAGTGCCGAAGTATGCTCAGGCATTGAAGGAGCGCCCACCTTCACCATTTGCTTGAGCTGGAACGTGTGTTCGCGGAGTGGTCCAAAATTCGAGCCTGAGTAGAGAACAATCCCAGCACTTTTCAGAATGGAACTTGTCGGGGCGGGGGCGATTGAAGGGAAGAGACTGAAATGAGCCCAGAAATACGCAGAATGATCTTCGGGGCGTGCATCGTGGCAATCGCCGGGGTCTGGTACTTTTCCATGAAGGAAAAGCCTGCGAGCGGTACGGGCGCCGCCACCAGCGGGCCGCCCACGGCCACGACAAGCGGCCCGGCGCGATCGACGAAGCCGTGAAATGAACAAAGGGCCGAAGACGGCCCGTTGCGATTCCGGAACGCCCATTGCCTGTGAAATTTATATGAGATAATATTTCTATGGAAATGGAGGTTCCGATGGCCCCGACCAGGGCCCTGCCGCTGGCCAAGACAGACAAAGCCGCCGTCCTGACCAAGGCGGTGCTTCGAGCATCGACCCAGCTCGGCCTGACCAACAAGGTGCTTGCCACCGTGATCGGCCTGTCGGAAGCGACCGTCTCGCGCATGCGCGCCGGCGAGTACGTGCTTCAGCCCGGCCACAAGCCGTTCGAGCTCGCCGTTCTCTTCGTGCGCCTTTATCGTTCACTGGACGCGATTGTCGGCGGCGACGATGCGGTCGCGGGCTCCTGGCTCAAGAACAGAAACACCCTGCTCGACGCCGAGCCGCTGGCCCTCATACAGACCGTCCCCGGACTCATGAATGTCATCCAGTATCTGGACGCCCGCCGCGCTGTCATCTGACGCGCGCCCGCTCGCGGGCACCTGTTGGCGGCTGGTCGAGGCGCAACATCGCGTCTCGACGTTGAAGCTCGTGGACTCCGTCGACGAGCAGGAGATGCTGGAAGAGCTGATACAGGCGAGCAAGCCGTCGCTACCGCCCGAGTGCCACCATCTGCATTATCTCCTGTCGACGCCCTTTCGCTACGGCGCAGTCTATCCCACCGGTTCCCGGTTCCGGGGAGCCGGGCTGACGGAAGGCGTGCTCTATGCTGCCAACACGCCTATGACCGCCGTCGCCGAAGTGGCGTTCTACCGCCTGCTCTTCTATGCCGAATCACCCGGCACGCCGTGGCCTGCGAACTCCGCCGAGTACACCGCGTTCAGGGCGGAATATGCGACCAAGCGAGCGGTCGATCTGGCCAAGGGTAAGTACGCGAAGCACAGGGCATCGTGGATGCACGTGACCGACTACGCTCCCTGCCAGGCGTTTGCCGAGGCCGCGCGTGCCGCCGGGATCGACGTCATCCGCTACACGTCGGTTCGAGATCCGCAGCAAGGAATGAACGTCGCATTGTTGACCTGCCGCGCCTTCGTCAAGCCCAGGCCGACAAGTCTCCAGACCTGGCATATTCGTCTCAGCGATGCTGGCGTACATGCGGTCTGCGAGCAGCCGCGATCTCGCGTGACCTATGGCCGTCGGGCTTTTGCCGCGGACCCCCGCATCGCCAAGGTACGGTGGGAACGCCCCTAGCCTCTTGTACGAGGGACCGGCGAACAACGCCGCGATTCGGTGCTGTGCTCGGGCGGCATCGGCGTTGTGCCGCGGCTTTTGACAAACTCTTGATCGCGCTTGGCAATTTGCCGGTCGCGGCACAGGCAGCGGCACAGCTGGGTGATGTTCGTGGCACATTCCGTGTGCCGCTGCCGCCCCTCAGATGATCCGCTGCGTCCGCGCAAACGCCATATAGAGGTCATGCGCGCGGGCGGCGATCGGGCCGGGCTGCAGGTTGCGGTCCTCGTAGCGGCTGACCGGCTGCACCTTGCCGGCATTGCCGGTGGTGAAGATCTCGTCGGCCTGGTCGAGTTCGGCGGTCGTCACCGTGCGTTCCTCGACGGCGATGCCGGCGGTGCGCAGCAATTTTACCGTGCGGTTGCGGGTGATGCCGGCCAGGAAGCTGCCGTTGGGCACCGGCGTGGCGACGACGCCGTTGCGGGCGAGGAAGACGTTGGAGCTGCAGGTTTCGGCCACGTTGCCCAAGGCATCGAGCACGATGCCATTGGTAAAGCCGCGCTTGGCCATCTCGGCCACGCCGCGCGAGGAGTTGGGATAGAGGCAGCTTGCCTTGGCGTCGGTCGGCGCACTCTCGGGCGTCGGTCGGCGGATCGAGCGGCAGAGGCCCAGGGTCAGCGGCGTGCCGGCGCGCATCGGCGAGAGATAAGTGCAGAGCAGGAACTGGCACGAGTCGGGATCGACCGAGATCGGGCCGGCGCCGCCCTTGCCGGCCCAGAACATCGGCCGGACGTAGAGCTCGGCCTTGGGGCCGAAGCGGCGCACGCTCTCGTGCATCAGCTTCAGGATCTCTTCCGGCGTCTGCGTCGGGTTGAGGCCGAGCGAGCGGGCCGAGCGTACGGCGCGTTCCGCATGGAGGTCGAGGTCGGGGCCGCAGCCCTCGAAGGCGCGGCCGCCGTCGAATACGATGGAGCCCAGCCACATGGCGTGGTCGCGCGGGCCCAGGATCGCCGGGTTGCCCTCGTGCCAGGTGCCGTTCCAGTAGGTGAGCGTGTCCATTCTTCTCTCCGCTGCGGAAGCGGGCGCTTCTAGCAGACCATGAGCGGCGCTGCCAACCTGGCCCCGGGTTTGCTGGCGCTTGGCGCGGCGTTCAGCTTTGCGGTGGCCCTGATCCTGACCCAGTACGGGCTGCGGACCATGCCGTCGTGGCGTTCGCCGCTCTATTCGATCGGCGGCTCGGCGGTGGTGGCCTGGATCGTGTCGGCCGTGTTCGTCGACTGGTCGAGCTTCAGCCTGGAAGCCACCCTGATCTTCGCCGCTGTGGGCTGCATCTTCCCCGTGGTCGTGTCGATCCTGGCGGTGCGCTCCAACGAAAAGCTAGGCCCCGCGGTATCCGGTGCCGTGGGCAACGTGACGCCGGTATTCGCGGTGCTGGGCGCCGTGCTGTTCCTGGACGAGCGGCTGGGCCTCAGCCAGGTCGCCGGCCTCGCCATGGTCGTGGGCGGCGTGGCGCTGCTGGCCTTGCGGGGCGGTGCCGGTGGCCGCCACTGGTCGGTCTGGGTGCTGGGCTTGCCGCTGGCGGCGGCGCTGGTGCGCGGCTCGATCCAGCCCGCGATCAAGACCGGCCTCGCGCTGTGGCATGAGCCGCTGGCGGCCGCCGCGATCGGTTACACACTGTCGACGGTCGTGATCCTGACCCTGGTCGGCCGCCGGGCCTGGCGCGAAGGCCCGGCCCATCCGGCGGGCGTGCGCTGGTTCCTGGGCGTCGGCTTCGTCAACGGCACGGCGACATTCCTTCTTTATGCCGCGCTGGGACTGGGCTCGATCGCGCTGGTGGCGCCGCTGGTGGCGCTGTTCCCGTTGTTCGCCGTCGTGCTCAGCTACTTCTTCCTGCGCGGCGAGCAGCTCCATGCGGTCGGCCTGCTGGGCATCGTGGTGAGCGTCGCCGGCGTCATTCTGCTGCTGGTTGGAAATTGACCGAATAGGGGCGGCCACGCGGCGCAAATACCTTGATCTGGCGGGGACCCACTTGGCCGCCCGCGCGTAACTCCTTCAGGCGCGAGAGACCGCGCCGAATGGAGGCATTCATGTTGAAGCGCATCGCTTTCACGACCTTTGCCGCTGCCGCGACCTTTACAATGGCGACGGCAGCCCTTTCGCCGGTCACGCCGGCCTCTGCGCAGGTGAGCATCACCTTCGGCAACGCGCCGCCGCCGGTGCGTTACGAGGCTGTTCCGCCGGCGCGTTCCGGCTACGTCTGGGCGCCTGGCCAATGGCAGCTGGTGAACGACCAGTATGTCTGGACGGAGGGCCGGTGGCAGCAGGCGCGGCCGGGATACCGCTACGTTCCGGACAATTGGGAACGCTACTCGTCGAACGGTCGTGACCAGTGGCGGTATCAGCCGAGCCGCTGGGACCGTGACGGCGACGGCATCCCCAACAACCGTGATCGTTACGACAACCGCCAAGACAATCGGCCGAACACCGCCCAGAACCCGCTGGGCGATCGTGATCGTGACGGCATCCCCAACATCCTTGACATCCAGAACAACAACCGCCGCTAAGCCGCAGGCTTGAGCGAACGGGAAGCGGGCTCGCGCAAGCGGGCCCGCTTTCTTTTCGGCCGCGCCGGCCTATCATGGGGCATGCGCAAAAATCCTTTCGGACTGTCCGTCGCCCTCGCCACGCCCTTTGGCGAAGACTGGTTGATCGACCTGCCGCGCCTCGTGGCGCATGGCCGCCAATCGCTGGCCGACGGCTGCAACAGCCTCACGGTATTCGGCACGACGGGCGAGGGCGCCTCGCTCGGCCTCAACGAACGCCAGCGCGCCCTGGGTGCTCTGGTGGGCGCCGGGGTCGACCCCGCCACGCAACTCGTGGTCGGCATCGCCGCCGCCTCGGTCGAGGACGCAATCGCGCAGGGCCGCGCCGGGTTGATGCTGGGCTGTCCGAGCTTTCTGCTGGCGCCGCCGTTCTACTTCAAGAGCCCGGCGGACGAGGGGCTGTTCGACTGGTTCGCCGCCGTGCTCACGGGGCTCGGCCCCAAGGCCAGCAACGTCATCCTCTATCACATCCCGCAGGTGACCTCGGTCGGTCTCTCGGTCGAGTTGATCGACCGACTGAAGAAGGCTTTCCCGAGGCAGGTCGCCGGCGTGAAAGACTCCTCGGGCGACTGGGCCAACAGCCAGGCGCTGCTGAAGCACCACGCCGACCTGCACATCCTGATCGGCGACGAGCGCCTGCTGGCGAAGGCGATGAACCTCGGCGCCTCGGGCACGATCTGCGGCCTGGCCAACATCGCGCCCGACCTGATGCAGGCGCCGGTCGCCGGCATCGAGGAGCCGCGCATCGCCGAAATCATCGAGCAACTCGTGCCCTTCGCCTTCACGGCCGCCTGCAAGGCGCTGGTCGGCCACCGCCGCAACGATCCGTTGGCCTGGAGCCGCATGCGTGCCCCGCTGCGCTCGCTGACCGAAGCCGAGTGCCTGAAACTTTTCGCCGCCGTCGACACCATCCGCGCCAAGCGCGCCGCCTGATCCCTCCTGCCGCCGCGAGGACACCAATGACCGCTCCGCTCACCATCCGCCTGCATCCCAGCGACAACGTCATCGTGGCGCGCATGGACATACTGGCCGGCACCAAGGTCGAGGGTGAGGTCGCGGCGGCGACGCGCGTGCCGCCCGGCCACAAGATCCTGACCCGGGCGGTGAAGAAAGGCGAGGCGCTGCGCAAGTACAACCAGATCATCGGCTTCGCCACCGAGGACATGGCGCCCGGTGCACATATCCATACGCACAACTGCGTCATGGGCGACTTCGAGCGCGACTATGCCTTCTGCGCCGACGCGCACCCGACCGACTATCTTGTGCCGCCGGCGACCTTTCAGGGTTACCGCCGCGCCGATGGCCGCGCCGCCACGCGCAACTACCTTGGCATCGTCACCACGGTGAACTGCTCGGCCGCGACCAGCCGCATGATCGCCCGCCACATCGAGCCGATGCTCGCCCAGTTCTCCAATATCGACGGCGTGGTGCCGCTGACCCATGGCGGAGGCTGCGGAATGGCGGCGTCGGGTCTCGAGATGGACGTGCTGCGTCGCACGCTGGCCGGCTACACGCGCCATCCCAACATGGCGGCGGTGGTCGTGCTGGGCCTCGGCTGCGAGACCAACCAGATCTCCGGCCTGATGAATGCGGAGGGCCTGAAGGAAGGGCCGAAGCTGATCCCGATGGCGATCCAGGACGAGGGTGGCGTCACCAAGACGGTGATGCGCGCCGTCGCGTTCCTGAAGGAGTTGCTGCCCGAGGCCAACAATGTGAAGCGCGAGACGATCCCGGCCAGCGAGCTGATCCTGGCGCTGCAGTGCGGCGGCTCGGATGGCTATTCCGGCATCTCGGCCAATCCGGCGCTGGGTGCGGCGGTCGACCTGCTGGTGCGCAACGGCGGCTCGGCGGTGCTGTCCGAGACGCCGGAGATCTACGGCGCCGAGCATCTTCTGACGCGCCGCGCCGTGAGCCGCGAAGTGGGCGAGAAGATCGTCGAGCGCATCAAGTGGTGGGAGGATCACTGCGCCAAGACGGGTGGCGAGATGAACAACAATCCCTCACCCGGCAACAAGGCGGGCGGCCTTACGACGATCCTCGAGAAGTCGCTGGGCGCGGTGGCCAAGGGCGGCACCACCAACCTGGTCGATGTCTACAAATACGCCGAGCCGATCACGGCCAAGGGCTTCGTCTATATGGACTCGCCCGGCTACGACCCGGTCTCGGCGACCGGCCAGGTGGCGGGAGGCGCCAACGTGCTCTGCTTCACCACCGGCCGCGGCAGCGTTTTCGGCTGCAAGCCCACACCCTCGCTCAAGCTCGCGACCAACACATCGCTCTACCGCCGCATGACCGACGACATGGACATCAACTGCGGCACCATCGTCGACGGCGAGGAAACGATCCAGGAGAACGGCCGGCGCATCTTCGAGCTGATCCTCGCCACCGCGTCGGGGCGGAAGACGAAATCCGAGGCACTGGGCATCGGCGACGACGAATTCGAACCGTGGAAAATCGGAGCCACGATGTGACGGCGACGATCGTCCCGCTGCTGGAGCGTCCCGATCTTGCCGCGCAGGTCGCGGCCTGGGGCTTCGCCGAGTGGGGCCATCTCAATCCCGGCGAGACGCTCGCGCAACGCGTGATCCGGATCCGCGGCAAGATGAACACCGATCGCGTCCCGGTCGCCTTTGTGGCGCTCGGCGGCGACGGCGGTATCGTCGGTACCGCCTCGCTCATCTTCGACGATCTCGAAGGCGATCCGCGCAATCCGTGGCTGGCCAGTGTCTATGTGCCGCCGGAGCATCGCAAGAAGGGCATCGCCTCGGCGCTGGTGCGCGCCGTCGAGGACGCGGCCCGCCGCCTAGGCTATTCGCGGCTCTATCTTTTCACCTCCACGGTGCCTGAACTCTACGCCGGTCTCGGCTGGCGGCCGCTCGACCGGCAGGACTACCGCGGAGAGCATATCCAGGTCATGGACAGGACTCTGTGAGGAAACGCGCATGCCGGAAGATCTGCACTATCTGTCGCTCGACGAGGTCGCGCGGCGCCTGAAGGCGCGCAAGCTTTCCTCGGTCGACGCGACCAGGTCGATCCTCGCGCGCATCGAAAAGCTCGATCCCGGACTAAAAGCCTACGCCACCGTGACGGCCGACCGCGCGCTGGCCGATGCGGCGCGGCTCGACGCCGAGACCGCGGCCGGGAAGTCGCGCGGCGTGCTGCACGGCGTGCCAATTGCGGTGAAAGATCTCTGCAACACCGCGGGCATTGCCACTGCGGCAGGCATGGCGATCCACCGTGGCAATGTGCCGACCATGGACGCTACCGTCGTCACACGTCTCCGAAACGCCGGTGCGGTGATCCTTGGCAAGCTGCAGATGACCGAAGGCGCCTACGGCGCCCACCATCCCGACATTCCCGCGCCGCTCAATCCGTGGAACGCGGCCTACTGGACGGGGTCGTCGTCCTCGGGCTCGGGGTCGGCGACCGCCGCGGGCCTCTGCTTCGCCTCGCTGGGGTCCGACACCGGCGGTTCGATCCGCTTTCCCTCGACCATGAACGGCCTCACGGGCCTGAAGCCGACCTGGGGCCGGGTGAGTCGCGCCGGCGTCTTTGCGCTGGCCGAATCGCTCGACCATATCGGGCCGATGACCCGGAGCGCTCTCGACGCCGCTCTCGTGCTGGGCGTGATCGCCGGCGCCGACGCCGACGATCCGACGGCCGCCAGCCTGCCGGTTCCCGATTATGCCGGCTCGATCGGCACTGGCGTGCGCGGCCGGTGCATCGGCGTGCCGACCAACCTGCATGGCCTCGACGGCGATGCCCAACGGGCCTTCGACGGTGCGGCCGCGGCCTTGAAGCAGGCTGGCGCCACGCTCGTCGATGTGAAACTTCCCGCGTCGTTCGATCAGGCGGGCTATGACTGGGTGCCGCTTTGTGGCGTCGAAGCCGCGGTCGCCCACGAGGCGACTTATCCCGCGCGCGCAAAAGAATACGGTCCGGTCCTGGCCGGGCTGCTCGACCTCGGTCGCGGTCTGTCCGCTGTCGATCTTGCCAAGCTGCAGCTCAGGCGCGCGGCGCTGACCGGTGCGCTCAACACGCTGATGTCGTCGGTCGACGTTCTGCTGATGCCGGTGATGGGCAGGGCGGCGTGGTCGCTCGAGGCGATCCAGAAGGCCGGGCGTGATCCCGAAAGCGTGGCGGCGCGCCTGCGCTATACGGCGCCGTTCGACCTGAGCGGCCATCCGACACTGACCCTTCCGGGCGGCGTGACACCAGACGGCGTTCCAACCGGCTTCCAGATCGTCGGCCGGGCCTTTGATGAGGCAGGTATTCTCGCTGCCGGACATGCCTATCAGCAGGCCAGCGACTGGCATTTGAGGCGTCCGCTGCCCTGAGCCGATCGGCTGTCTGCGTGGACGATGAAGCTTTCTTCACTTATAGTATCCGGCATTCCTCAACAGCCGGCGCATGAAAGATAGCTTCGTGAAGAACTTGCGCCTGCGGCCGAGCATTCTGACGTTGTTCGTGCTGCTGACGGTGCCGGCATTCCTCGCGATCGTCGCCGTTACGTACATCTCGAACGAGAAGATCGCGCGCGCGAATGCCGACCAGCTCGTCGAGCGTTTCCGCACCGACGCCATCCAGAACATCCAGCACGACTTCGACCCCATCAAGTCGCTGGTGCGGAGTGCGGCGGCCGTCGGCGCCGATCAGCCCGATTTCTATTCCGACAACCGCTCGTTGCGGTACCTCTTCAGCATCATCCAGCACAGCGAGAAGATCGTCAGCATGTATGTCGGCCTCGCCGATGGGTCGTTCCGGCAGGCACGCCAGATCGAGCCCACGGTCGAGGTTCAGGGCAAGCTGCCCCCGCCGGAGGCGCGCTACGCCTTTCGCTGGATCGATGCCGCGCCGCCCGGAACGGCGCCGACCGATCACTACCTTTTCCTCGATGCGCAGCAGAAAGAGATCGGTAAGTCGGAGCAGGTCACGGCCTACGACCCCCGCGCGCGCATGTGGTACCGGGTGACCCAGCAGGCCGGAGGGCCGTTCATCACCGACCCTGATGTCTTTGCCGCTCTCGGCCTGATCGGCTTCACGGTCGCCGCGCCCATTTTCCAGGAGGGCAAGCTGCTGGGCATCGCGGCTGCCGACATCACGCTCGACGGCCTGTCCGACTATCTCGCCGAACGCAGGATCAGCCCCGGGACGCTGAGCTACATCCTCGACCATCAGGGCCGGGTGATCGCCAATTCCGAACGCGCCAAGACCTACACCAATTACAACGGCCGGGTGGAATTGCAGCACATCACGTCGCTCGGCAACGATGTGCCGGCGATCGCCTTCAGCGCCCGGCCGCGCGACGGCGAGAAATTGTTCTCGTTCAGCCATGGCGGCAAGGACTACGTAGCGAGTCTGACAACGCTGCCGTCCGACTTCGGCAAGAGGTGGCAGCTCTTTGTCGTGACGCCGCTCGCCGACTTCACCGAGGCCTTCCAGGAACACAACAAGCGCCTCTTCTTCTTCGGCCTGATCGCGATCGTGGCTCAGATCCTGATCATCTACTTCCTGTCGAGTGTGATCTCGGCGCCGCTGGAGAAGCTCGCTAGCAAGGTGGTCCGCATCCAGGATCTCGAAGGCCAGAACCTGCCGCCGCTGGAATCGCCGATCCGCGAGGTTGCCGTCCTGTCGCGCGCGATCGATACGCTCGACACCGCGGTGAAATCGTTCGCCGCCTTCGTGCCGGTGGGTCTGGTCAAGCAGCTTCTCGAATCGGACCAGAAGCTGGAACTGGGCGGGCACAGCCGTTTCCTGACCATCTTCTTCTCCGACCTGGAAGCCTTCTCGTCGCTGTCGGAGGAAGTGCCGTCGCAGGAGTTGCTGCTGCGTGTCTCGGCCTACCTGGCGGTTGTGACCAAGGCCGTGAACGAGGAAGCAGGCACCATCGACAAGTTCATCGGCGATGGCGTGATGGCCTTCTGGGGCGCGCCGGCGCTGCTCGACGATCATGCCGCGCGCGCCTGTTTCTCGGCGCTTCGCATCCGGCGCGGCATGGAGGAACTCAACGCGCGCTGGCAGGAGGACGGGCTGAAGCCGCTCAACGTCCGCATCGGCATCCACAGCGATGCCGTCCTCGTCGGCAATATCGGCTCCAAGGAGCGGATGAGCTACACGGTGATGGGCGATGGCGTGAACGTCGCGGCGCGGCTCGAGGGCATCAACAAGGAATACGGCACGCGCATTTGCATCAGCCATTCCGTCTTCAAGGAGGCCGGTGACCGGCTATGCGTCCGGCCGATCGACGATGTTGCCGTCAAGGGTCGTCGGGCGACGATTCCGATCTACGAGGTGATGGGCGCCTATGGTCTGGGGCCCGAGTTCGAACCCGACGCGGCGACGCTCAGGCTGAGCAAGCTGACGCGTGCGGCTTACGCTGCGCTCGTGGCCCAGGACATCGCTCTAGCCCTCGAGCGTTACCAGGCGATTCTCGTCGAATATCCTGGCGATCCGGTCGCCTCCGGAATGGCGAAGCGGCTCGCCGCTGTCGCCAGCAACGACGCCGCACGGAGAATTCCCGTTGCCCGGCTCTAGTTCAGCCATGCGTCCAACCGTTCCGGCGATGCGCCCCAGCGAATACACCGCGGCCCTTATCCAGGCCCTGCGGGCCGATGCTGGCCGCATCCGAAACGCCCGCGTCCTGGAGATCGGCTCTGGCAGCGGCGTGGTGCTCGCGGTGATGGGCGCGCTGGGTGCCGCCTCGCTTTGCGGCGTCGATATTGAGGACGAAGCCATCGCCTCGAGCGCGTTGCTGCTCGGCGAGCTCGGACACGGAGGCATCGCCGACCTGCACTGCGGCGACATGTGGCTGCCTGTCGCCGGCCGCCGTTTCGATCTGATCGGGGCCAATCTTCCGCACTTTCCCATGGAACCAGTCGAGGTTGCCGGCCGTCTGCCGACCTGGAGTGCCGGTGGTGCTGACGGGCGCCTGCTGCTCGATCCGTTCCTCGCGGGCCTCGCCGACCATCTCGCGCCCGGCGGCCGTGCCGTCATCACGCACAATGGCTTTGTCGATCTTGGAAGTTCGCGCGATTTGCTTGCCCGCAGCGGCCTCTCGCTTCGGATCGCGCTCTCGACCCTGGTCTACATCTCGCCGGAGAAACTCGCACTGATGACCGCGGACGTTCTGCGCGCCGAGGAAGGGCGCACGATCCACCGCTATGGCCCCCATACGTTCGCCGAGATGCACATCGCCGAAATCGCTGCAGCCGGGACCCTCAGCTGATGAATCGGGCATGGCGGATCCTGCTTTTCGTCGTGATGGCTGCGTTCGTGGTTCAGCCGGCGGTGGCTCAGACCCCAGATGCGGCGCTCGCGAAGCTCATGGAGGATGCCCGTGCCGAGGCGGCGGTGCCCGGCGCCTGCGCGGCCGCCAACGTCGACCGGCTCGTTCGCGCTTTCTGCGAGAACCGGATCCGGCCCGGCATACGTGAGTACTATCCGCTGTTCGGCACGCGCGAAGGCGACGTCCGCAGCGGCTACGACATCGACGTGGCCCGCGCACTGGCCAAGCGCCTCGGCGTCGAGCCGGCCTTCATCCGCGTCAATGCCGCCAGCCGCATTCCGCTGCTCGCCGAGGATCGCATCGACGTCATTGTCGCGACCATGGGGCACAACACCCAGCGCGATGGCCAGGTCCGCTTCATTCGCCCGCACTATTATCAGTCCGAATCGACCATCGTGGGGCCGCGGGCGCTTTCCGTGAAGGATTGGCCGGACATCGCCGGTCGTACCATCTGTGTCACCATCGGCAACGGCTCGAACGCCCAGATCGTCTCGTACAATGCCCGCCTGATGCTGTTCGACGAAGCGGGTGTGCTGCCCGGCCAGCTCAAGGACGAGACCTGTACTCTGGCGGCACAGGACGACTCCTTCTTCGACTACTACTTCATCGAACCCGATTTTGCCGCCCGCTTCGAAAAGAAGTTCGGTTTTGCCCAGGTGCCGTGGGGCATGGCCGTGGCCCGCACCGCCAGCGCCGAACGCCTCGCCCGGGCCCTCGACTTGATGAGCCAGATCTTTCACCGTGACGGTGTCTTCCTCGAGATCGCTCGTACCAACCGCGTCAGTACCGGCTTCCTCGAACGCCAGCAGGCCACCTGGAAGCGGCCGGAGTGCAACACGGACGCGGGAAGCAGCAATCCTGCCTGCGTGCTGCCCGCCCTCAATGCCGATCTCGAGCCGACACCCTTCGTGGGCCGCGTCGTGGCTTTCGAGAAATGGGTCAAGGCCAGTACCGGCATCGACCTCTCGTTGCCGATGCTGAAGACGATGCCGGCCTGGATGCTGTTCAAGGATGGCATCGTGAATTCGCTCATCCTGGTCGTGGGTGCATTGGCCGCGACGCTGCTGTTCGCCCTGGTGCTGGGCGCGGTGCAGAGTTCGCGCTCGATCCTGCTGCGCTGGCCGGCACGGGCAATCACCATCACGCTTCAGTCCTCGCCGGTCGTACTGACGCTTGTCATCGCCGCCGCGGTCGCCCATGCGCTCTTTCCCTATTCCTCGGCCGTGGCAATCGGCGCCGCCATCGTGGCGCTGGGGCTGATGAACGGCAGTAATGCCGGGCAGGCTATCGCCGAAGCGATGCACACGCTGCGGACAGAGCGCGGCAGCGCGCAGGGACGGGGAGGGATCCCGACCAGGGAGCTGTTCGGCCGCGCCGTCAGCCGCTCGGCGACGCAGATCGTGTCGTTCCTGATCAATGCCGCCAAGGGCACGCCGATCGCGAGCTTCATCGGCGCCCCGGAACTCCTGAGCGCGCTCACCGACATCACGTCCTTTGCCAGCGGTCGCGCCACGACCTATTCGCTGCTCCTCGTCTTCTATGTCGTGGTCGTCGTCATCGTGGTCTGGCTGTGCGGCAAGCTCCAGTCCTGGCTCGAACGCCGGCGGGTGACGGCATGATGGGCAAGCCGTTCTCCGCCGAGTTTGTCCCCGAGCTTCTTGCGGGCATGGTGGTCAACTTCCAGATCGCAGCGATTGCCCTGGTGGTCGGACTGGCGCTCGGCGCCCTGCTTGCGCTTGCGCGATTGGGCGGAGGTGTCCTGGGCGCTACTGCCACGTCGCTGATCGGCCTGATGCGTGCCGCCCCGACGTTCGTCGTCATGTTCTTCCTGCTGAACATCATCCCGAGGGACGCCACCCTGTTCGGCATCGGCGTTGCACCCTCCGGGATCATGATCGTGGCGCTTTCGCTGGTGCCCTATTCGGCCTCCTACGTGGCCGACAATGGCGCCGAGGCGCTGAAGCAGTTGCGCGCCGGCTCGCCGCTGGGCGCCTTGCAGTTCCTGCCCAACATCACGCGTGCCTTCTTCGTGCTGGTGATGTCGTCCAGCGCCGGGGCCGCGATCGGCGTTACCGAGGGCATCGCGGTGATCCTGCGCGAAGCCGTGTTGCTGCCGTCGCTCGGCGGCAAACTGGTTGTGTTCGCTATCGGCATAATTTTCTTCGGAGTCACTTTGCAGGCGGGATTCGCGCTCATGCGTCTCCTGCAACGGCATCTCGGCCGCCTTGCCACGCGCGGCTCGTCCGCCCCGTGAGCTGACGTCAGCGCGCGTCTTCGAGCCGCGTCGTGATCACGATCTTCGAGGTCAGGGTGCGGTGCACCGGACAGCGGTCGGCGATCTCCAGAAGTCGCTTTTGCTGTTCGTCGCTGAGCGGGCCGTCGAGTTCGATCCACCGCTCGATCCGGTCGACCTTGCCTTCCTTGGTCTCGCAGGCCGCACAGTCGGCGGCGTGGATCTTGTCGTGCTTCAGCACCACGCGCACCTTCTCCAGTGGCCACTTCTTCTGGCGCGCGTACATGCGGAGCGTCATCGCGGTGCAGGCACCGAGCGCCGCCAGCAGATAGCTGTAGGGGTCGGGGCCGGAGTCGTTGCCGCCATTGGCCGCCGGTTCGTCGGCACGCAGCACATGCGCGCCGCTGCGCACGGTCTCCGCAAACGGCCCGGCGTCGTGATCCTCGACGAGCACGACACCGGGAGGAGGAAGTTCCGCCAGGTCGCTCATGGCGTCCTCAGGCGGCCTGAGTCGCCGTTTCGGCCGCCTTGATGTTCGAGCGCTTGATGCGGTCCAAGTTCTCGCCCTCGATGCGCACCAGCTTGGTGAGTCCGTCGCGCTTGGGCGAGTGGACGACCCCGACATCGTAGAAATGAGCGTCGCCCGGCCGCATCACGTAGGACTTCTCCGGCGTCACCAGGGCAGGGGCCTCGCCCTCGCCCTTCTTCACGATGCGCCAGTCGGTCATCTCGGTGTCGCCGACCGCAAGACCATAGATCGCCCAGCTCGGACCATGATCGTGCGGGGCACCATGCGCCGGCTTCTCGTAAACATGGCCGCAGATGCAGAAGCCCAGCTCCGGGTCCTCGTAGAGCACCTTGCGCGGCTTGCACTGCTCGGCCGTCAGATGTTTGGCGACGAAATCCTCGTCGCGCAGGACCTTCTCGACGATCGTGCAGATCGCCTGCTTGCCGGCGAGGCCGGCATCGGCTTTCAGGGCGGCGCGGATATCGGTGCTCAGCTGCTCGAGCGTAATGGCCATGATCTTCCTCCAGCGAAGGGATTTGTTATGTGGGCCGGGCCTCTGGCCAGCGTCAAGGGCGCACGACCTGGTTGGTCACCGCGCCGCCTGTCGCCGTCCGGCCGCCATCGACGACGAACTGGCCGCCGGTCGTGTTGGCGGCGAGGTCCGAGCAGAGGAACAGGACCATGTTGGCGATTTCCTCCACCGTCGAGTAGCGCCCGCTCGGCAGTGCGGCCTGGTAGCGCGCATTCACCGCGTCGGGATTGCCGGGGTCGATCTGCTTCTCCAGCGCGTGGATCATGCGTGTGTCGACGGGCCCCGGGCACACCGCGTTCACGCGGATGCCCTGGCGCGCGACTTCGCCCGCCGAAGCCTTGGTGAGGCCGATCACGGCGTGCTTCGAGGCCACGTAGGCCGGCATGCCGGGTGACCCGACCAGGCCTGCGACCGAGGCGGTGTTGACCACCGCGCCGCTGCCCTGGCGGATCATTTCCGGCAGGACGTGGCGCAACCCCAGGAACACGCCCTTCAAGTTGACCCCGATCACGGCATCGAACATCGCCTCGTCATACTCGGCCGTCGGCGCCAGCTTTCCCTCGATGCCGGCATTGTTGAAGAAGCAGTCGATCCGCCCGAATTTGTCGATCGCCGTCTTCACGTAGGCTTTTACGTCATCGGATTTGGTGACGTCGGCGATGACGGCCGTGGCCTCGCCGCCGTTCTGGCGGATGATGCCCGCCGTTGCCTCCGCCGCCGCGCCATCGCGGTCGACCACCACCACCTTGGCCCCGTACCGGGCGAAGCCGACCGATGCTGCGCGGCCGATCCCGTTGCCGCCGCCGGTGATCAAGGCGACCTTTCCAGTGAAATCCATCGTTCCTGCCCCTTGTCCAATGCTCCGGGAAGTCTACCATCGGCAACCGTCATGACCATCACCGTCACACCCATCACGGTCATCCCGAGGCATCCAGCTCTCGGTGCAGAAATCCGCGGGGTCGACATGCGCCGGCCGCTGGATGCGGCAACGGTCCAGGCCGTGAGCGACGCCTGGATGAAGCATCTGGTCCTGGTGTTTCCCGACCAGCGCATCACCGACCAGGAGCACGTAGGCTTCACCCGCCATTTCGGCGAGCCCGAGATCTTCCACCAGACGTCGCTTCATCTACGTTCTGACCGGGTGAAGGAAATCTTCCTGGTCTCGAACGTCGATGACCAGGATCGCCTGCTGGCGCCCTCGGCGCCGTCGCAGAAGCAGCTCTCCTCGTCGCGGATGTGGCACACCGATTCGAGCTATCGGCCGACGCCTAGCATCGGCTCGCTGTTGCACGGCATCGAAATCAGCCGGACCGGCGGCATCACCCAGTTCATCAACATGTACCGCGTCTACGACGACCTGCCGGACAGCCTGCGCCGCCAGGTTGAAGGCCGCCGCGCACGGCACGACTTCAGCATGCTGCACCGGCTGGTGGGATCGCCGCCGCCGACGCCGGCAGAGCAGGCCGCGATGCCGCCGGTCTGGCACCCGATGGTGCGGCGCCATCCCGTCACCGGTGCCAGGTCGCTCTACGTCAGCTCGATCTACAACGACGCGGTCGAGGGTCTCGACGAGGACGCGGCGCGCAAACTGATCGAGGATCTGTCGGAATTCGCGGCCCAGCCGCAATATATGTACCGGCATGTCTGGGAGCCTGACGACGTGCTGATGTGGGACAACCGCTGCACCGTCCACGCCGTCACCCCGCACGACCCCGGCGAACGCCGCGTCATGCACCGCACGACCATCGTGGGTACCGAACCGGTCCTGGTCTGAGCGGACATAATAGTGCCGCCGACACCTTGAACGGCGGCCCTTTCGCCCTAACATAGCGGCGGTTGGCTTGCCCCGACTTGGCCAGGCCCGGCACAGGGATACGAAAAATGAAGAACAGTCGTTGGCTCGCGGTTATCGCCGCTCTCATCATCGTGGCGCCTTCCCTGGCGCCGTCCTCGGCCGACGCGCGCGCTGGCGCGGGCGGGAGTTCCGGCAGCCGCGGCGGCAAGACCGATCAGGCGCCTGCGCCCACGCAGACGGCGCCGACCACGAAGCCCGTGGAACGCAGCACGACGCCGGCGCAAAAGCCGGCGGCAACTACCCCGGCCTCTGCTGCGGCGCAGCCCGGTGGCTTCATGTCGCGTAACCCGTTCCTCTCCGGCCTGATGGGCGGCATGCTGGGCGCCGGCCTGATCGGCATGATGTTCGGCGGCGGCTTTGCCGGCGGCCTCGGCGGCGCGTCCGGCATGCTGGGCCTGCTTGTGCAGCTGCTGCTGATCGGCGGCCTCGCCTATCTCGCCGTCCGGCTGTGGCGCGCGAGAAGCGGCGCCCCGGCACAGGCGGCCGGTCCGGCTCACGCCTATTCCGCCGCGACGCCCCGGACGGCCGAGCCGCCGATGGCGCGCCAAGCACTTGGCGCTGGTCTCGGCACCGGTGTAGGTGCGGCCGCTCTGGCGAGCAGCGCTTCCGCGCAACTCGCGATCACTGGCGACGATTACACCGCTTTCGAGACGCTGCTGGCCGACGTTCAGTCGGCCTACAGCAAAGGCGACCTCACAAGGATGCGCGCCCTCGTGACGCCGGAGATGCTGGGCTACTTCTCGGAAGAGCTGTCGGCCAATGCAAGCCGTGGCGTCGAGAACAAGATCGAGGCGGTGAAGCTCGAGCAGGGCGACCTGTCGGAAGCCTGGAGCGAAGCCGGTCTCGACTACGCCACCGTCGCCATGCGCTTCAGCATGACCGATGTCACCCGCACGCTCGCCGACGGCAAGGTCGTCGCCGGCAACGACACGGCGCGTACCGAGGCCACGGAGATCTGGACCTTCCTGCGCAGCCGCGGCGGCAATTGGATCCTGTCGGCCATCCAGCAGACCTGATGATAGGCTCGTACTGACGGCCTGCTGACCTCTGGCGCGTGCGTTCGCAGCCTTGAGCGAGCGCAGCGCATCCATGTCATTCGAACATGTGACGCGGTAACCCGGTCGGCCGCGTCGTGCTTTACGGCGGGCAGCATCCTGATGACCCTGTTGCAAATGTTGGCGTCGTCGCCGAAAACTTCTGGATGTGCCTTGCCTTCGGACCGGCAAGCAGAACGGATCAATCGCTGCAGTCCGGCTGCTATCAATCGCTGCAGTCCGGCTGCTATTGACAAGTTTTCGAAGCGACCGATAGTCGCTTCAACGTCAGTTGAGTCTCAAGAACCAACAACGCTCGGTCGACCTTAGGGAGGTCCCCATGCTCCGGCATCTCGTGAGAACCGTGACGCTCGCCGTCGCGCTGGCCATCGCTGCCACGGCGCCGCTTGGTGCCCAGGACCAGAAAGGCACGCTCGTTTTCGCCGTCGAATCGCTCGGCGCGCAGACACTCGACCCGATCCTCGAAGGGCGGCCGGGCAACGCGGTCTACCAGGCGGTCATGTACGACTCGCTGGTCGGCTTCAACCTCGAGAAAGGCGGCGTCGGCCCCGGCGTCGCCGAGCGCTGGGAGATGACTCCTGACGGGCTCACTTGGACCTTCTTCATCCGGCCTGGGCAGACATTCCACAACGGCGACAAACTCACGGCGCACGACGTCAAGTTCAGCCTCGAGCGCCAGATGGGTCCGGGCTCGCTGGCCGCTGCCGCGGCTACAATGAAGCGCATCATCAAGAGCATAGAAGTGGTCGACGAGCTCACGGTTAAGGTGAACACCACCAGCCCGCAGATCGGCTTGCCGGCCAGCCTGTCGCGCGCCGTGGCGCCCGAGGGCGCCATCATGCCCAAGAACTACATCGAGAAGGTGGGCGACGAGGAGTTCCGCAAGAAGCCGATCGGCAGCGGGCCGTGGAAATTCGTGCGCAACGTGCCGGGTGACCGCATCGAATTCACCGCCGTCGCCAAACATTGGCGCGGCACGCCGCACTTCAAGGATCTGCACATGCTGCTGGTCCCGGAGGAAAGCACACGCGTGGCCATGGTGCGCACCGGCGAGGCGGCGATCGCCTCGATCGGGCCCGAGGCCATGCTCGGCGCCGCGCGCGCCGGGCTGGAGGTGCTGTCGGTGCCCGGCACGATGCAGGCGATCTTCCAGTTCTGGGGCACCTACAAGCCCGAGGTGAAGGATTCGCCGATCGCCAAGGTGCGCGTGCGCCAGGCGCTGTCGCTGGCGATCGATCGCAAGCAGGTGATCGAGCACGTCATGAACGGCAAAGCGCGGATGCCGTATCCCTTCTCGACCTTCGGCTACACCGACTATTTCAGCGCCGATCGCTGGGAGAAATGGGCGGCCGAGGCCTACCGCTACGATCCCGTCCTGGCGAAGAAGATCCTCGCCGAAGAAGGCTATCCCAACGGCTTCGAGCTGAAGTTCGCCAACACGGCGTTGCCGGGCACGCAGTTCATGGTCGATATCGGCACTGCCATCGCCGACATGTGGACCAAGGTCGGCGTCAAGGTGACGCTCAAGCACTACGAGTGGGGCTCATTCGCGCCGATGGAACGCGGCGACCAGGCACCGCTCATCGGCTGGGCCTCGATGTACCGCACGGCCGGCCGGCCCGACGCGCCGTGGCGCTACAACGGCGCCTTCTCGCCCGACAGCACGCAGCGTCTCCTGGGCGACAAGGAAAACTGTCCGCAGGACTGCCAGGAGTTCGTGAAGACCTACCAGGCCCTGGGGTCCGAGCTCGACAAGGACAAGCGCACGGCGCTGACCGATCGCATGGTCGAGATCACCTCCAATTCCTGGACGGTGATCCCGATCATCGAAGGCATGGGGTACTACGCGATCAATACCAAGAAGGTCGGGCAGTTCAATCCGATCCCCGGCCGGCACGAGCTGGGCGACGTATTCGAGCGCATGCCGCGCCCGGAGCAGAAGCCCTGGAAGAAGTGAGGCTGACGCAGACGATGGCAGGCGCGCCATGAAGCGCTACATCGCGCGCCGCCTGATGCAGGGCGTGATCCTGCTCTTCATGGTGGCGACGATTGTCTTCTTTCTGGGCCGGCTGACCGGCAATCCTGTAGATCTGATGCTGCCCGAGGATGCCACGGCCGAGGATCGCGCAGCGCTCACCCAGACGCTCGGTCTCGACGGTCCGATCCTCGATCAGTATGCGATCTTCGTCGGCAAGGCGATGCACGGCGATCTCGGCATGTCGATCCGCATGAAGCAGCCAGCGGCCGAGGCCTTCTTCGACCGCCTGCCCAACACGCTCGTGCTCATCCCGTGGGCGATCCTGCTGGGCATGATCCTTGGTATTCCTTTGGGCGTGGTGGCAGCGGTCAACCGCGGCGGCATGCTCGACCGCGCGGCGGGCACGGTCGCGGTGCTGGGCGTCGCCATGCCGAGCTTTTGGCTGGGCGTGCTGCTGATCTTCGTCTTCAGCGTCGAATTGGGCTGGCTGCCGTCCGGGCGCATGGGCGGGCCGTCGCATTACATCCTGCCGGTCATCACACTGGGCACGTTCCTCGTCGCCGGCTTCATGCGCATCACACGTTCGGCCATGCTGGAGGTGATGGAGAGCGAGTTCGTCAAGCTCGCGCGCATCAAGGGGTTGAGTGAAGCCACCGTGATCTGGAAGCATTGCCTGCGCAACGCGCTGATCCCGGTGCTGACCCTGTGGGGCGTGTTCGTCGGCAACTTGATCACCGGCGCCATCGTGACCGAGACCGTGTTCGCCTGGCCCGGTATCGGGCGCCTCACCTATGAGGCGGTGATCTACCGCGACTTTCCGCTGTTGCAGGCGGTGATCATCCTGAAATCGATCCTGATCCTGTCCATCAACCTCGGCGTCGACATCCTCTATGCCTATGTCGATCCGCGTATCCGGCTCGCCTGACCATGGCCATCGCTGAACGTCCACCTCCGACTGAAGCTGTAACGCCGCGGCTCTCGCTGTGGCGCCTTGTCTGGCCGGCGAGGGTTCCCGGCCGGTTCAGGCGCACTGCGCGTGTGCCCTGGATACCGATCGCGATCATCGTGGTGATCGTCATCATGGCGGTCTTCGCGCCGCTCTTGGCGCCCTATTCGCCGATCGACCAGACGCTGCGCGACAAGCTGCTGCCGCCGGCCTGGATGGCGGGTGGCAGCGACAAGTATTTTCTCGGCACCGACGCCTTCGGCCGCGACATCCTGAGCCGTCTCATCTACGGCGCGCGGGTCAGCCTGCTGGTGGCGCTGCTCGCGTTGACCGCAGGCGGCGGTGTCGGCCTCGCCGTCGGCATCGTCGCGGGTTATGTCGGCGGCGCGGTCGACAGCATACTGATGCGCCTGGTCGATGCGGCCTTCACTTTCCCGGCCATCCTGTTCGCACTGCTGCTCGCCGTCACCATGGGCCAGGGCTTCGGCACCTTGGTGATCGCCATCAGCCTGCTGCTGTGGGCGAGCTTCGCGCGCGTCATCAGGGGCGAGGTGCTGTCGCTCAGGCAGCGCGACTTCGTGGCGCTCGCCCGGGTGCGCGGCTGCTCGGCCCTTCGCATCATGGTGACGCACATCCTGCCCAACGTACTCAACACCTTCATGGTCCTGGTCACGCTCAACATCGGCGTCGTGATCATCGCCGAGGCGACGCTGAGCTTCCTCGGCGCCGGCATCCCGCCGCCGACGCCGACCTGGGGCCTGATGATCTCCGAGGGGCGCGGGCGCATCGCGGAAGCCTGGTGGGTGGCGCTGATCCCGGGCATAGCCATCACGCTGATGGTGCTCTCGGTCAACCTGTTCGGCGACTGGATGCGCGACCGGCTCGATCCGAGGCTGCGCCAGCTATGAAGCCGGACATGAGGGGCGAGACCGTTCTCGAGGTCCGCGACCTGCACACCCATTTCTTCCTGCGCCGCGGCGTCGTGAAGGCGGTCGATGGCGTGAGCTTCTCGCTCCGGCGCGGCGAAGTGCTGGGCCTGGTGGGCGAATCGGGATGCGGCAAGAGCCTCACCGCCCTGTCGCTGATGCGCCTGCTGCCCAAGGGCGGCGCCCAGACCATCAAGGGCGAGGTGCTGCTCAATGGCGAGAACATCCTGAAGCGGACGCCGGCGGAGATGCGCGAAATTCGCGGGCGGCGGATCTCGATGGTGCTGCAAGACCCGCAGACCTCGCTCAATCCGGTCTTCTCGATCGGCGATCAGTTGCGCGAGGCGATCGAGCGCCGCAAGCGCGCCCCGAACGTCGAGGTCATGAAGGAGGCGGTGGCGGCGCTCCGCCGCGTCGATATCGCGGCACCCGAACAGCGCATCGGCCAGTATCCGCACCAGTTGAGCGGCGGCATGAAGCAGCGCGTGGTGGGCGCCATCGCCATCAGCGGTGAGCCGGGTGTGCTGATCGCCGACGAGCCCACGACCGCGCTCGACGTCACGATCCAGCTCCAGTACCTGAAATTGCTCAAGCGCCTGCAAGCCGAGACCGGCATGGCGATCTTGTTCATCACCCACGATTTCGGCGTCGTCGGCCGCATGTGCGATCGCGTGGCGGTGATGTACGCCGGCCGCATTGTCGAATGCGGTCCGGTGCGGCAGATATTCGAGGCGCCTCAACACCCCTACACGCGGGCGCTGATCGCCTCGGTGCCCAAGATGACCGGTCCGGTCGGCCGGCTCACCACGATCGAGGGTCAGCCGCCGTCGCTGATGGACCTGCCGGTGGGCTGCCGCTTTGCCTCGCGGTGCCCTCTTGTCGAGCAGCGTTGCCTGGACGCCTATCCCGCCGAGGTTCGCGTGGGCGACGCGCATACCGCCGATTGCTGGAAGGTTACGCCGGCATGAGCGCCGCGCTCCAGGATCAGGGCCAGGATCAGGACCAGCCGCTGTTGCGCGTGGAGGGCGTGCGTAAGCATTTCGCTTTCACCAAGGGCATCCTGTTCGCCAAGACACTGGGCCACGTCAAGGCGGTGGACGATGTTTCCTTCGACATAAGGGCGGGCGAAACGCTCGGCCTGGTGGGCGAGTCGGGCTGCGGCAAGACCACGACGTCGCGGATGATCCTCAATCTCGAGGAGCCGACCGAGGGTCGTATCCTGCTCGAGGGCGAGCCGATCCACGCCCTGAAAGGCGAGGCGCTCAAGGCTTACCGCGCCAAGGTGCAGGCGGTGTTCCAGGATCCCTGGTCGTCGCTCAACCCGCGCATGAAAGTGGGCCGCACCATCGCCGAATCGCTGATCGTCAATGCCTCGGGAGATCGGGCCTGGCGAGACCAGGCGAGGATCGACGAACGGGTGCGCGAGCTCCTGCTCCAGGTCGGCCTGCGGCCGGAACAGGCGCAGCAGTATCCGCACGAGTTCAGCGGCGGTCAGCGCCAGCGCGTGGCGCTCGCCGCGGCGCTGGCATCGCGGCCGAAGCTGATCGTGCTCGACGAGCCGGTCTCGGCGCTTGACGTGTCGATCCGTGCCCAGATGATGAACCTCCTGAAGGACATCCAGGCACAGGACGACGTGGCTTACCTGCTGGTGGCCCACGATCTCGCCACCGTGCGCCATATGGCCGACCATACGGTGGTGATGTATCTCGGCAAGATCGTCGAGAAGGCGCCGACCGCTTCCCTGTTCGAGGATGTCCGCCATCCCTACACCAAGGCGCTGTTCTCGGCCGTCCTGGTGGCGTGGCCGGGGCGAGGCGAGGAGGAAGTCGAGCTCAAGGGCGAGGTGCCGTCGCCGCTCGATCCGCCGTCCGGTTGTCGTTTCCATACGCGCTGCCCCTATGTCATGCCGCAGTGCTCGCAGCGGGAGCCGGCGCTGCGCGAGGTCTCGCCCGGCCACTTCGTCGCCTGTTACCTGTTCGAATAGGAGAAAGCGTCAATGTCCGCACCGCCCAGTTCTTCGTCATGGGGCCCGCTGCAGGGCGTAAGAGTTGTTTCCTGCTCGACGGCGCAGGCCGGCACCGTGCCCTGGATGCTGATGGCCGACCTCGGCGCCGACGTGATCAAGATCGAGACGCCCGACGGCGGCGATTCCTCGCGCGGCATGACCGTGCTGCCGGGCAAGGGCAGCACCTTCTTCGAGACCAATAATCGCGGCGTGAAGAGCGTCACCTTGAACCTCAAGACGCCCGAGGGACGCGCCATCCTGCACAAGCTCGCCGCGAAGGCCGACATCTTCGGCCAGAACTTCCGCCCAGGTGCTGCCGAAAAGAACGGCTTCGGCTATGAGGAATTGCGCAAGCACAACCCCAAGCTGGTCTACGTGTCGGTCTCGGGTTACGGCACCAAGGGACCGCATGCCCATTTGCCCGGTACCGATTCGATGGCGCAGGCGCTGGGCGGCATTGCCGAGGCCTATTCCATGCCGGGCCAGAAGATGCGTACCGGCATTGCGTCGGTGGCCGACGAGTCGACGGCCATGCTCGCCTTCGGTGGCGCGCTTGCGGCGCTTCTTCATGCACGGACGACGGGGGTTGGTCAGAAGATCGACCTGTCTCTGCTGGGCTCGCTCGTGCGCCTGATGGGCTGGACCTTCACCACGACGATGTGGCGCGACCAGAATCCGGTGACTGGCCAGGCCCGCATCACCGGCACCAAGGAACGTCCCGGCATCAGCGCCTCGTTCAATGATCGCGACGGCAAGCCGCTCGTCTTCCAGCTCGTCGGTCCCGACAACTGGAGGGACGCGATGAGCGCGTGCGGCTTCTGGGACAGGGTTTGCGCCGCCGGCTTCGAGACGATCGGCAGCATCATCGACAGCGAGGCCAAGCGCGCCGAGTTGCTGGCGCTGCTGGACAGCCTGTTCGCCACCGGCACGCGCGCCGACTGGGTGGCGAGGCTGCGCGGCGCGGACATCGTCTCGGCGCCGATCAACACGCTCCTCGAGGCCTCCAACGATCCCGACGTGGTGGCCAACGGCTACGTCACCCATGTCGATCATCCGAAGCACGGCAAGCTGAAGGTGCATGGCACGCCCTGGCAGTTCTCCGAGACGCCTGCCAAGCCCGGGATTGCCCCCGAGCTGGGCGAGCATAACGACGCGGTGTTATCGGAACTGGGCTTTGGGGCCGCCGAGGTGGCTGATCTGAGGTCCCGAAAGATCATCTGAACATGCTGACGGCCGTTCAGCGGGCGGCGCAACCATCAACGCCCCTGGGTCGTTTCCGTTGCCATGAAGCGTGTGGCGAAAATCCTGGGCTGGTCGGCCGGTATTCTGCTGTGCCTGGTCGTGGTCGCGGCCGGCGGGCTGTATCTGTTCGTCACCTCGGATTACCTTCGTGGCCAGCTCGAAGGTCGGGCCAGCGATTTCACCGGCCGCAAGACCAAGGTCGCCAATATTTCGATCGATTGGGGCACGACGTCGAACGTGCGGCTAAGCGGCGTCGAGATCGCCAATGCCCAGTGGGGCAAGGCGCCACATATGCTGAAGGTCGAGCAGGTCGATTTCGACATCCGCCTGTGGCCGCTCCTGAAGGGCGATCTCGTCCTGCCGCGCCTCGTGCTCCGGAAACCCGAACTCGAGATCGAGGTCGGCGACAAGGAACAGCTCAACTGGAGCATGGGCGAGACGCCGGTCGCGACGGGCGCCGCTAAGGCGCTCGAACCCGACAATCGCTACGAGACGCCGCTCATCGGCCAGCTCGAGATCACCGACGGCAAGCTCGCCTACCGCGACACCAAGCGTAAGCTTGAGCTCGACGGCAGCGTGAGCACGGCGACCGGCAAGGCCGGAGACCAGCCGCAAGCCGAGTTCACCCTCAAGGGCAAGCTCGAGGGCCAGCCGCTGCAGGTCCGCTTCGTCGGCGGCTCGGTGCTGGCATTGCGCGACACCGAGCAACCCTATCCGGTCGACCTCGACATCGTCTTCGGCGCCACCAAGCTCAAGGCCAAGGGCACGGTGCAGGACCCCTTCAAATGGACGGGCGCCAACGTCGACCTCACCCTGTCGGGGCCGAACATGTCGGACATCTATCCGCTCCTGGGCATTCCCGGACCGCCGACGCCACCCTACACGATCACCGGCAAGCTGGAGCGCGAGCCCGGCGTCTGGAAGTTCGTCCGCTCGAAATGGCGGGTCGGCGAGAGCGACCTCACCGGCGATGTCACGATCGACGAGCGCAAGAAGCCGGAGTTCCTCACCGCCAAGCTCGTTTCGCAGAAGCTCGTCTTCGAGGATCTGGCGCCGCTGGTCGGCGCAACGCCGGCCCGCAAGACCAACGTCTCGGCCAAGCAGGCTGCGACCCAGCAGCAGCTCGAGGCGACGGGCGATCTATTCCCCAACGTGCCGCTGAACATCGAGAGGCTGCGCGCCATGAACATGGATGTGACGCTCGATGCGAAGAAGGTGATCGCGCCGCCCTGGCTGCCGGTGCAGGCGCTTGCCTTCCGGGTGGTGATCCTGAACGGCGTGGCGACGGTGAAGCCGCTCACCATGTCGGTGTTCGGCGGCGGCACGATCCAGGGCGAGCTGGTGATGGACGCGCGCAGCGACACGCCGAAGGTGCGGGCCAACCTCCAGGCCGGTGACATCGAGTTCAAGAATTTCTTCCGCGAGTCGCGCTACTTCGATGCCACACAGGGCAAGATCCAGGGCCGCCTGGCGCTGGCCGGCAGCGGCCGGTCGCTGGCCCAGGTCATGGGCACCGCCGACGGCCACGTGGCGCTGGCGCTGGGCGGCGGCTCGGTCAGCAGCCTGATGGTGAGCCTGGCCGGCCTGCAGATTTTCGACGCGCTGATTCTCTATGTCGCCGGCGACAACCGCATCCCCATCAAGTGCGCCATGGGCCGGCTCAATTTCCAGCAAGGCACGGTGGCCTTCGACCGCACCCTGCTCGATACCGAGAAATCCGTCCTCTACGTCCAGGGCCAGGCGTCGCTCAAGAGCCAGACCGTCAAGGCCGAGATCGACGCCCGTCGCAAGGGCTTCGACCTGCTCGACCTGCACGGCACGGTCAAGGTCGAGGGCAAGCTGCGCAATCCGCAGGTCGGCCTCGGCCGCGTCTTCCCGCTGCCCACCCCGGTGATCGGCACGGCCAAGGACGTGCCCTGCGCCGACTTGACCCAACAGCTTCTCGCGACACAGTGATGACGAACCAACCGGAGGGAACCATGCGCATTGGCCGATTGATGACGTGCAGCCTCGTGATGCTGGCGGCGGGATGCCTAATGCCGCTTCAATCCCAGGCCCAGCCTCAAACCCAGGCAGCGCCGACGACGGCCAAGGCGGCCCTGAAGGACGCAGCCGGCAAGGATGTCGGTCGGGTCGAACTCGCCCAGATGCCGGCAGGCGTTCTCCTCAAGATGTCGCTGAAGGGTTTCCCCGCCGGTGATCGCGCGTTCCATATCCATGCGGTCGGCAAGTGCGAGCCGCCCTTCACTAGCGCAGGCCCGCATTTCAATCCGGGAAACAAGAAGCACGGCATGGCAGCGGCCGACGGCGCCCACGCCGGCGACATGCCCAACCTGCATATCCCGGCGAGCGGCGAGCTGGTGATCGAGATCGCCAACCCCATGATCTCGCTCGTCAAAGGCCAACCCAATTCGCTGTTCGATGCCGATGGCTCGGCGATCGTGATTCACGCCGCCGCCGATGACTATAAGAGCGACCCGGCCGGCAACGCCGGCGACCGCATCGCCTGCGGCGTCATCGTCGAGTAATCGCTACGAGTAGTTTAAGGGGCGCGGGCGCTCAGTTCCCGCGCCTTCGCCAGCCGTTCGAGGCAGTCCGCTTCGCTGCCGCGTTCGGCCTGATCCTTCGCCGCCACCAGCAGGGCTTGCAGGGTCGTCAGGTCCACCCGGCCGTCCGGTGTCGCGCCGGTGTTCGCGGTCTCGCCAGGGGAAGGCTTGACGGGCGAGGGCTTGACGTCGGGCACCGTCGGCATGCCGTAGTGGACGTTGCGGGGCGGGGAAATGACCGCCTTGTCTCGGGTTTCCGGCGGTTCGATCACCCCACCGGAACGACCGAGATCCTTCGTCGTGGCGCCAGGCGTATTGGTTGGCGACGGGCTGTTGGGAGAAAGAGTAGGGGGATCGATCGACACGCCATGGCGGGCGCTGAGCTGGCGGATCTGGTCCAGACACCCCTCGGCTGCCGCCGTCCCCGCACCCAGCGTGAGGAGCGCCAAACTTGTCGCAACAGCACGGACACCCGCCCAAGCGGATAACATCTGTCGATCCTAACCCGGCAATCGATCCGGCCTTTCACCTATTTAACGACCGTGCCGGCGGGCCGGTTGCCGACGCCGTTGGGACAGGAGGGGTGAAATGCTATGCCGCAGGGCCGCCACGATGGCGCGGCATTAAGTTCCCCCCTAGCTTTTCCTGCCATGGTCCCCGGCGTCAGCACCTTCTCCTCGCGGTCCGACCGCCTGTCGCCCGTGGCGCTGGCGCTGGCGGTGCTGCTGCATGTGCTGGTGGTGCTGGCGCTGTGGTGGATGTCGATTAACCAGCCCCAACGGGCGCAGATCGAGGAGGCTATAGAAGTCTCGTTCGAGCAGCCGCCGCCACCCCCGCCGCTGCCGCCGGAGACCAAGCCACCCACGCCGCCGTCGCCGCCCATCGAACTCGGCCTGCGGCCGCCCGCGCCCCTGACAGCTGACCGGCCGACCCAGGCGTTACCGTCGCAGCCGCTCTCGAGGGCACCCCCGGCGCCGCCTCCGCCGATGCCGGCCCCGATGCCACGTGAAGCAACGCGTCTTCCGCTTTCCGAGCCGAAGCCGCCCGAACGGCTGCCGCCCAAGCCGTTCGACTCGCCGGCGCTCCCCGAGCCGGCGCCGATCCCGGCGCCGCCGATGCAGTCCCTGCTGGCCCCGCCGGCGCCACCGCCGCCCGCGCCCCGCCCGGAACTCAAGCCCTCGCCGCTGACGCCCGCTCCCCAGCAGAAGCCGCCTGCGGCTGAGTCCGAGGAGCCGCCGTCGCCGTATCCCTTCGTCAATCCCGCGGATGCCTACACGCGCGCGCGCGTCGCCGACAACTATCTCTGGCAGGTCGCGCGCAAGCTCGAGGGCTACCGCTACGAGGCCAACGTCCGCGTCAACCGGGGCGTTACCGTGGTGCGCATCGTCATCGCGCGCGACGGCCGGCTGCTCGACGCCAGCATCGCCCGGTCGAGCGGCGTCCCGGAGTTCGACCGCGGCGTCTTGGCCGGCGTGCGCAGCGGTGCGCCCTACACGCCACTGCCGCCCGACATCAAGGGCGCCAGCGCCAGCTTCGATCTGCCGCTGGTCTCCGTCGTCGGCCGATAGTCGGGGGCCGATGATCGGGGCCGGATGATCGGAGCCCGGTGGCGCCGGCCACCGGCGATAACGGAACATTTGGCCCCCTCCCGCGTTGAAGCTAGCTGACCCACGGCTCTGGCTGCGGAAGGGAAGGATATGAACGGTCTCGTGATCGCCTTGACGCTTTGCCTCAATGTACCGGCGGCTGCCGCCGAGCACGGCATCGAACCACGGGCCTGCTACGAACTCCGCACTTTCGACAGCAAGACCGAATGCGATGTGACCGCCGAAACGGCAAAGGTCCATACCAGAGGCGCGCGGCTGCGCTGTATTCCTCGCGAACTCAGCCCTGACGAGAGAGTCCTGATGGCGCGTGACGGCACCTGATCGCCACGAGGAAGGGAGCAGCACATGCCTGAATTTCTGGGCGGCACGGCTGGACTTGTCATTCTGGTGGTCCTCGCAGCCGTTGCGATCGCTCTCTACACCACGCGCAAACTCGACTAGCCTCA
Organism: Reyranella massiliensis 521; assembly: GCA_945860205.1. GTDB lineage: Bacteria > Pseudomonadota > Alphaproteobacteria > Reyranellales > Reyranellaceae > Reyranella > Reyranella massiliensis_B. The sequence goes on from CAMARK010000040.1 coordinate 31,346, forward strand.
GGAGCGCCGCGCCTTGCGGACCGAGCGGGACGCGCCCAGCGTGACGGAAGAAAACAGACGGAGCAAATCATGGCGGGTGAGTTGACCAAGGTGGTGCGGCGTTTCGAGGAGAGCCTGGGCCTGCTCGAAAGCGGGGGCCGCGATGCCCCCCTGCACTGGAAACGGTTCCATCTGCACAACGCGCTGCAGGAGCTGAAGGACGATCACGCCGCCGCCGACCTGCACCTCGACGCATTCGATCGTGCCGATCTCGCCAAGGAATTTCCCGAGCTCGAAGCCGACCGGGTGCCGACCGTCGAGGAGTTGCGCGCCCGCTTCGACACCTTCGCCGGCAGCATGCTCTAGTCCGAAAAATTCCAACGCAACCTTTGCGATGGCGCAAACGAAAGGCGCCCTCAGGCGCCTTTCGCTGTCTCTTGTCTGGTATTTCTAGAGATCGGCTACCTTCTTTACGGTCGATTTGACGTCGCCCACGGCCTTCTGCACTTTGCCCTTGGCTTCCTGCAGTTTGCCTTCGCCCTTCAGCTCGTGATCGTCGGTGGCCTCGCCGACGCCCTGCTTGATCTTGCCGGCGACCTGGTTGGCGGTACCCTTGATCTTGTCGGTGGTGCTGCTCATGCCACGCTCCTGTGTGTTGAACCCATCCAACGCAGGCCGCGAGGCGGGGTTGCGGCCGGAATGTCGCAGCCATGCTACGTTGCGCGGCATGTGCGAACTCTTCTGTCTGTCCAGCCGCCGTCCCACCCGCGCCACTTTCTCGCTCAAGCGCTTTGCCGCCCATGGCGCGCCCGACGGCCGCAACGTCGATGGCTGGGGCGTGGCTTTCCACGAGGGCCGCGACATCCGCCTCTACAAGGAGCCGGAGCCCGCGGGCGACAGCCCCTGGGTTGCTTTCATCGAGCAGCGTGCGCTGGCGACCAGCCTCCTGATCTCGCATATCCGACGAGCCACCTGCGGCGCCAACTCCCATGCCAACACCCAGCCCTTCGCGCGCGAACTGGGCGGCCGCATGCACCTCTTCGCGCACAATGGCGGCTTCGATGCGATCGCCGCCAAATTCGCCAAGTCGGAGCGCCATTCGGCACATCGCTTCCATCCCGTCGGCGAGACCGATTCGGAGATGGCCTTCTGCCTTCTGCTGGATCGCCTGGCGTCTTTGTGGAAGGGCTCTACTGTCCCGACACTGAAGGCGCGGCTCGCTGCCGTGACGGAATTCGCGGCCGAAATGCGGCTTCTCGGCATCGCCAACTTCCTCTATAGCGACGGCGAGTTCATCTTCGGCCACGGCCATCGCCGCACCCAGGCCGACGGTATCGTGGCGCCGCCGGGCCTGTGGTTCCGCCACCGCCATCGCGGGGCCACGGCAAGCGCGCCTGCGGACTCAGGCGTCACTATCCACGACCACCACACAGACGAGGCTCAGGAGATGGCACTGCTCGCCAGCGTTCCGGTGACCGCGGGCCACTGGCGGCCGCTCGCCGAGGGCGAGATTGTGGTCGTGGCCGCGGGCGAGCTGGTGCCCTCCTAGATCCTGCCGCTAAAGACCCTGCGCGCCCGCCACTGCGATGGCCTGGCCGGTCACCCATGATGCGAGAGGCGAGCCCAGGAACAGCGCCACGTTGGCGATTTCTTCCGGCGTGCCCATGCGGCCGAACGGGATCGAGGCCAGCGTATTCTTGTAGAGCGGGTCGTTGGCGGTCTTGCGCCGATCCCAGACGCCACCGGGAAACTCGACCGAGCCTGGCGCGATGCAGTTCACGCGCACACGATCCTTGGCATACATCGCGGCCTGCGTGATCGTGTAATGGATCACCGCGGCCTTGATGGCGCCATAGGGCGGCTGCCGTGCTGCGGGATGGAGCGCGGAGATCGAGGAGATGTTCACGACGCTGCCCTGGCTCTTCTTCAGTGCCGGCAGGGCCTCTTGTGTGGCATGGACGATCGCGAGCATGTCGACGGCAAGATTGTCGGTCCAGCCCTTGTGGTCATCCGACGAGCCGAAGGCCGAGGCGTTGTTGATCAGCAGGTCGCAGCCGCCGAGTGCCTCGACAGCCGCGCGCACATAGCCGCGCACCGCATCGCCCTGGGAGAGATCGGCGCTGGCGGCATGGGCCTTGCGGCCGAGCTTGGCGATCTCCACCCGTGTCGCCTCGAGCGACCCAGGCTCTCGGGCGCAGATCGAGACGTCGCCGCCGCAGGCCGCGAAGCCCAAGGCAATCGACCGGCCAATGCCCTTGGAGCCGCCGCACACGATGACCTTCTTCCCCGTGAAATCGATCTTCATCCGTCGTCTCCTGTTGAGCTGTGAAGACCAGTCTAGATCATCCGAAATGCGGGCGTCCCCGTTCTTCGGACCGATGGCACGCGCTTGTACCGCTTGTCGGCAGATGACACGCTGGGTCCAATCACGAAGGAAACGCCACCAAGGAAACGTCCCCATGTCCGAACCGCTTCCAGCGCTCTGCCTGATCGCCATGCCGGGGCGTCGCCGCCGCACTATCGAACTCAGCCAGGAGACCGAACGGCGCGGCTTTGCCGGCATCTACGTGCCGAGCCCGATGGGCAACATGTCGATGTGCGAGGCGCTGTCGTGGAAGACGGAATCGATTCCCTTCGGCACAGCCATCGCACCGATCTATCAGCGCACCATGGTCGATTTCGCCCAGAGTGCAGCGATGATGCACGAGGTCTCGGGCGGACGGTTTCGCCTCGGCATCGGCATCGCGCATGGGCCTTCGCATGTGCGGATGGGCGTGACGCCGGGCAAGCCGTTGGCCGACACGCGCGCCTTCATCGAGAAATACCGCGCCCAGGACAGCTTTGGTCCGCTGCCGCCCGTCATCGTGGCGGCCTTGCGCAAGAAGATGGTGGCGCTGTCGGGCGAGTTGGCCGAGGGCGTGATCTTCGCCAACGCGTCCCTCTCGCACATGGCTGAATCTTTGGCTGCACTCCCTGCGGCAAAGCGCAACGACCCGGGCTTCTTCATCGGCAATATGATCCCGACCTGCATCAGCGACGACGTCGATGCCGCCCGGGCAGTGAACCGGCGCACGCTCACCAACTATGCCTTCCTGCCGAACTACCGGAACTACTGGAAGGAGGCCGGCTACGTCGAGGAAATGGACTCAATCGAGAAGGCGATAACCGAGGGACGCCGCGACGACGTGCCGAAATTTCTCACCGACAAATGGCTCGCCGACAACACGCTGTTCGGGCCGGCGGCCAAGGTGCGCGAGGGCGTCGCCGCCTGGCGCGCGGCGGGCGTCCACACGCCGATCCTGGTGCCGTCTTCGGCCGCCGGGAACCAGCTGAGGGCGATCGACGAGGTGTTTGCCGCCTTCGGCTGAGGAAACGACCGCGGCTCGCCGACCGCCGCCGGGCTCAGCCGTAGAAGCGAACGCCGCCCACGGCGAGGTCGGCCGTGAAAGCGCGGCCGATGGCCACGATGCCCAGCCGGCGCAGCCGCGTCAGGTCGAGCGGTGCCTCGGTGCGATGGGCGGCGAAATCCGCGAAGGTAAGCCGCAGTCGGTGCCATTCCGGCCGCGCTGCGAAGCCCTGCCGGTACGACTGCCACGGCCGCTCGAGGTCGGTGGTGCGCAGATGCAGGCTGTAAGCCTGAGGCGCGCCAAGCACATCGATCTCAAGTCCCTGCCAGGCCCCGGCATCGAGAGTGCCGCCGCCGGCCGCATCGGGGTGGGCTAGATCGAGCGCCATCTGGACGAAGCCGCCATTGTTCTCCAGCCGCACGTCGCCGCGCATGACCAGGGCCGGCCGTCCCGCCACCTGCTCGCGGGCCAGCGTGCCCTGCGAGACGCCCCCCATCACCCGGTCGGTGACGAGCTGCCAGCGCGTGCCCAGCGCCGAGAGGCCGGAGGGATCGGAGAGATCGTCGATGATGGGGGAGGGCACAACCAGGGTCTTGCTCCACGCGGCGGGGAGGGGCGGCACGAGCGCCGCCGGGCATGACAGGGGTACGAGCAGGACGGCGCGGCGGAGGATCATGCGTCGCTCACGGCGCCGGCGCCGGCACCGTGTAGCCGTTGCGCCGCAGCAGGTCTTCCAGAGTGCGCATGCCGGCGTCGGTGCGGCCCGCCGCGCAATCGGTGACGGCGGACTTGCTCGGCATGTCCATGCTGCCGCCGCCTTCGCCCTTGCTGCCGCTGTAGAGGTCCCGGAATTCGACGAGCTGCGTGCAGCGTGCCCGCGAGGAAGCGGCGGGGTCGGCGGCGGGCTGGCCCTGCGCGAAGGCACCGCCGGTGCCCGGCGACAGCAGGAAAAGGCAGAGGAGGAGGCGCGGTCGCGGCATGGTCTGCTCCGGGATGCTATTCCCGGAGATACGGCGGAACGCCGGCCCCGGATCTGCTGCCCTCCCCGCCTTGGCGCCCCCGGCTCTTGCGCCGTCGCTATTTTTTCTTGCCGCCTTTGGGCAGGGCAGGAGCCTTTAGGGAAGTCGCCAGCGCCGCCACGCCGTCGCCGAGGGCGGCGCGATGCGACTCGTCGAGGAAATCGTGCCCTGCCAGCCCTTGCCCGATCTCCTTCAGGATGTCGGCCAGCAGGTAATAGTGCAGGTGGACGGCGATCTCGCGCCGTTCGGCGCCGGCGCGCACCATGCGCAGCAGCACCTCGTCGGGCTCCACCTTCACGTCGAACGACGACTCCCGCCCGAACGATCCCATGTAGGTCTTGTCGGGGAAATCGACCGAGACTTCGGCCTTGTCGGAAATGGACTTCATGGCTGGCGGCTCTCCCTCATCTGGATGCGGCAGCCTAGTCGATCCCGGGCAGCCGCCCTTGATGCAGCGCAAGGGCGGCCGGGCCGGGCCACAAAGCGGACACAGCCCCACGTTAGGCCTTTCCGCCTGATTCTCCGGGCAGGAAGGAAAGCCGCGCATGAAGCCTTCTCCATTGTTCACGGCGCTGATCCTGGGCGCGATCCTGGCTCTCGCCGGCTGCGCCCAGCTCGGCTTCCAGGACTCCGCCCTGTCCAAGCCGATCACGCAGGCGGATGTCGAGTGGTCGCGCAAGACCGGCGCCAACACCGTGGCCGGCAACGCGTCCCAGAAGTCCGGCGACACGACACACACCTGCGCCGGACAATCGGCAAACCTGATCCCCGACACTGCCTATGCGCGGGCACGGCTGGCGGCGATCTTCGGCAACGACAGCCGCGGCACGCGTGCCGCCAGCCTCGGGCCGGTGAAATTCGAGCGCGACGATCCGCTCTATGTCTCGACCTTGCGCACGACGCGCTGCGATGCCTCCGGCAGCTTCTCCTTCGCGCGCGTGCCCGATGGCATCTGGTACGCGACCACCAGCGTCAAGTGGGGTCCTGCCCAGGCCGAAGGCGGCTCAATGATGAAGCGGGTCGATGTGCGAGGCGGAAAGCTGGTGAAGGTCACGCTCCCCTGAGGGCGCTGAAACGCCTAGACTGTCCTCAAAGAGCCGTCGCACCGACGGCGCCCGAACGAGGACACGACAATGAGCAGCGCAACCGATTACGTCCCGCCAAAAGTCTGGGCCTGGAACAAGGCGAACGGCGGGCGCTTCGCCAACATCAACCGTCCGATCGCCGGCCCCACCAGCGAGAAGGAACTGCCGGTCGGCCGTCACCCGATGCAGCTCTATTCGCTGGGCACGCCGAACGGCCAGAAGGTCACCATCATGCTGGAGGAGTTGCTGGCGGCGGGCCACGCCGGCGCCGAGTACGATGCCTGGCTGATCAGGATCGGCGAAGGCGAGCAATTCGGCAGCGGCTTCGTTTCGGTCAATCCCAATTCGAAGATCCCGGCCCTGCTGGACTGCAGCGGCGCCAAGCCCATCCGCCTCTTCGAATCGGGCGCCATGCTGCTCTACCTCGCCGAAAAATTCGGCGCGTTTCTGCCCAAGGACACAGCGATGCGCGCGGAATGCCTCAGCTGGCTGTTCTGGCAGATGGGCAGCGCCCCCTACCTGGGCGGCGGCTTCGGTCACTTCTATGCCTACGCGCCCACCAAGATCGAATACGCCATCGACCGCTTCGCGATGGAGACCAAGCGCCAGCTCGATGTCCTCGACCGGCGCCTGGCCGAGACGCCGTATCTCGCGGGCAACGACTACACCATCGCCGACATCGCGGTCTGGCCCTGGTACGGTGGTCTCGCCAAGGGATTGCTTTACGGCGCCGGTGAGTTCCTGTCGGTGCAGGATTACAAGCACGTCCAGCGCTGGGCCGACGTCATCGGCGCCCGCCCGGCGGTCAAGCGCGGGCGCATCGTCAACCGGCTCCAGGGCGATCCCAAGAGCCAGCTGCGTGAACGCCACGACGCCAGCGACTTCGACCTCAGGACCGAGGACAGGCTGGCGGCCGCCGCCTCAGGGTAGAACGGCGTCAGCCTCGATCCCGCGCTCGCCTCGACGCAGCGGCCGGCTGGTGAAGATCACGCTTCCGTGAACGGACGCCCTGCGAACGCCCCCTACGAAGGATGAAGCGCCGATACGCAGGGTGAATGGAATCGCGCCGGACCTTGGCTAATCTGCCGCCATCATCACAAGGAGACCGGTCGAAGAGCACGATCAAGACCACGGACGGGACAGAGATCTTCTACAAGGACTGGGCAGCGGGCAGCCCATCGTGGGTCATCACGGCTGGCCGCTCAGCGCCGACGACTGGGACCACCAGATGCTGTTCTTCCTCGCCGAGGGCGATCGCGTCATCGCCTACGACCGGCGCGGCCACGGCCGCTCCTCGCAGACCGCCACCCGCAACGAGATGGACACCTACGAGGGGGAGGTGGTGTGTGGTGTTGATGACGGCGGCGCTGCCCTGACCGGTTCACGACTACCGGTTCACGACGGTTTGCGGTCACGCGCCGCCAGGACATGGACCAGCTTCGCCAGCCTCTGGCGCAGGCTGGGGATCTCGGCGATCGGCAGCGACACGCCCGCCGGATCGTCCACTGAGCGGATGCGGGTCAACAGGTCGGTGGAATGGTCGTGCACCTCCCTGAATACCTCCCGGATCACGGGACTCGCGTGCTCGGGATGGAAGGAGGCGTCCCACTCCAGGGCGTTCAGCAACTCCTGCCGGATCGCGTAGTCGTGCGGATGACCGTGGGCGCGCAGGCATGCCTGGTCCAGCGCCTCGGCCTTCCTGTGAAGTCTGCTGAGCATGGGCCCCCTCGACGCGATGCGGCAACGCCGTGTTGCGCGTAGTCACGGCACTCCTGGAGCCAGCCTGCCGCGCGACTCCATCTTCTCACGGTTTCATCCCGGGACGCCACCGCCCCCTCACGGCAGGCCACCCTTCAGCGCAATACCGCCTCCGCCTCGATCTCGACCTTGGCGTTGGGGTCGATCAGCGCCTAGACTTGGACCAGCGACATCGCAGGCCGAGCTCTGCTCGGCCGATGAGCGACAAGCCGCGGCTTGGTGACAAGCCGCCATGCGCAGCAATGTCCGAGAGCGCCGCGAGATCCCTCGGCCCGCGCCTCCTCACGGCAAGACCGCGTCTGCCTCGATCTCGACCTTGGCGTTGGGATCGATCAGCGCCGAGACCTGGACCAGCGTCATCGCCGGGAAGTGTTTTCCGAGCGTGACGCCCCAGGCGGCGCCGATGGCGGCACCCGCGGCGTTGAACTCGGCGATGTCGGTCACGTAGGCACGCAGCGCCACCAGGTGCGAAGGCTCGCCGCCCGCCGCCTTCAGCACGGCCACGACGTTCGAGAGCGCCACGCGCCACTGCGCGCCGGCGTCCGTGCTGCCCGCGATATGGCTCTCACCCGGCGCCCGGCCGATCTGGCCCGCGATGCGCACGCTCCTGGTGCCGGTGGCGACGACGGCGTGCGAGAAGCCACGTGGCCGCGGCCAGCCCTCGGGCAGGATCGGCGTGTAGGCGATGTCGGATGCGGGCATGTCCAGGGTCTCCTCCAATTGGCGCTGGCCGCCATTGTAGGGGGTCGTGATAGCCTCTGACACCCTGAGCCTCGGAGGAATCAAGTGGAGGCTCAATCACGGGAGAATCATATGCAGACGAGAACCGGCGGATGTCTGTGCGGGGCGGTGCGCTACGAAAGCGGTGGCGAGCCGCAGTTTTCGCTGCAATGCCACTGTCGCGACTGCCAACGGGCGAGTGGCGCGCCGCACGTGGCCGCAGTGCGTATGTCGTCGGAGGCATTCCGCATCGTCCGCGGTACACCCAAACGCTATGTCGCGAGCGCCGACTCCGGCAACGACGTCACGCGCGTCTTCTGCGGCGATTGCGGCACGCCGCTCTACGTGCAGGTGTCGACCCGGCTCGATATCGTCGGCGTCCGCGTTTGCACGTTCGATGATCCGGCCTGGTTCCAGCCCGAGGCCAACATCTTCTTCAAGAGCGCGCAGCCGTGGGACCACAGGGACCCTGATGTGCCGGCGTTTGAGACCTATCCGGGTGGAAAGTCCTATTGAACCGCGTCCGCGAAGACGACTGTCACCGCGTACAGGCTGAGGCACGTTCATACCTCTCCCTAGGTCATTGGATCGAGCGCCTCAGCCGCCCCGGCGCGAAAGGTGTCAGGTCGACGTGGGCCGCGGCGCCGTCGAGGATCAGTCCGGCCATCGCTTCGCCGGTCGCCGGCGCGTTCAGCATGCCCCAGACGCTGTGGCCGGTCGCGACATAGACGCCGTCGACCCCCTGCACGGCGCCGATCAGCGGTAACCCATCCTCGGTCACCGGCCTAAAACACGCCTGCCGCGCCACGATCGGTGCCTCGGCCAGCGCCGGCGCGAGACTCCGGCACAACGCCTCCAGCCGCGCATAGGCGCCGGCGTCGGCCGCCACGTCGGCGGGATCGCGCGGCAGCGCCGCGGTGCTCGAGATCGCGCAGGCCCAGACCGTGCCGTCGGCGCGCGGAAAGATTTCGGGCGTCAGCACCTCGCCGCCCGCTTCCTGGTATTCGAGGAACAAGGCCTCGGCTGGAATGGCGTCGCCGGTCTTGAACACGAGGCTATGGCCTTTGAGGCCGAAGACCTGGGGCAGTCCGTCGAAGTTCGACCACGGCCCCATCGCGATCACCACCGCGTCGCCCGGAACGATCTCGCCGCCTTCGAGCGTCACGCCACCTTCCGCCAGCCCCACGACCGTCCCGCGCTTCACCTCGGCGCCCGACGCGCGCATCAATCCCGTGGTGAAGGCGTGCGGCTCGACCAGCGCGGTCGTCTCCGGCCCGCCGATCTGCCCCGTGATCGCGACGTTGTCGCCCAGCCACGGCAGCCGTGCGGGGCGGCCGGCGCTCCGTCCCTCGGCCGCCTGACCGGCATAGGTCGCGAGGCGCCTAAAACCCCAGGGATTGCCGAGCGTCTCGGCCAACTCGGCGTGCAGCGCAAAACTCCGCCGCGCGAGGCGGTCGAGCGGCGTGCCGCGGCACCAGTCGAGCGCCAGGAATCCGCCGGACTTGCCCGAGGCGGCGCCCGCGACCTCGTGGCGTTCGATCACGACCGGCCGCGCGCCCTTCAGGCTGAGGAAGTAGGCGATGGCGGCGCCGATCACGCCGCCGCCGCAGATGATGATTCGTCGCTCCTGGCTCATCCTCTATTTATTACGCGTCACGTATTTTTGGGCTCTTCCGGGAATCGAGTGGGTGATTTTGGGGGATCATAGGGCGGGCAGCATGCAGGTGAGGACCTTGAGACGGAGATATTCTTCGTT
>CAMARK010000041.1 GCA_945860205.1 Reyranella massiliensis 521
CGCGCTCCAAAGATTCTGAATTCTTCGTCTGCGCCGCGGCGCGCAGCCCGGCTTCGTATTTGGCGACGCGCTCGTCGGCCTCGTCGAGGCGGCGCGCGAGATCGACCGGCGCGCCGCCGATCGGCTGCGGGCGCTTGTTGCCGTAGGTCTCCGGTTCGTGCGAGCGCAGCAGCGACCACAGCAGGCGGTTGTCGTAGTGCTTCACCTTGCCGACCTTCACGCCGCCGTGGAACACCGGCCGCTTGATGCCGACGACGGCACGGCGGAAGACTTCGTCGCGCACCTTCGACACGCCCAGCTCCTGGGCCTCGGCCCAGCGTTTGGCGAAGGCCGGGTCATTGCGCTTGCGGCGGTAGAGCACGCCGCGTGACAGGCCGGTGCGGTCGGCGGCAAAGGCCACCGAGCCCGAGGCGGCGAACAGGCGAAAGAAATCGGCGACGGCGCGCGGCGGCAACGCCGCATGGCTGCGGAGGGTTCTGGACATCGATCTTCCTGGTGTCTGGGCACAAAAAAGCCCGCTCGGAGGCCCCTTGATTACAAGGAGCGGAGCGGGCCGGCGGCGCTCCTAGGGAACGCCCACTGTAGGTGTTTTCTTATCACAATCTTGCTGAACTTGCAACTTTTTCCCAAAGAAAAATGAACGGCGGCCAAAGTGCCAGCAAAGTGCTGGCACGGCAGGGCGTGACGCCACCGGCCGTGGATCGCAGCGCCTAAAGGAGGAGGAGTTTTGCGATGCAGCCGCGCACATTTCCTTCACCTGACCGAAATGCTACCCAATCCAAAGCAAACTGCTCTCGCGGGAGGAAGCCATGGCAGCCCCATTCGACCTCGTGGTGCGCAACGGCACCGTGATCGACGGCACCGGCAGCGAGCCGCGCGAAGCCGACGTCGCGGTAAAGGACGGCCGCATCGCCGCCGTGGGCAAAATCGCCGGCGCCGGCCGCGAGGAGATCGATGCCAAGGGCCTCGCCGTCACGCCGGGTTTCGTCGATATCCACACCCACTATGACGGCCAGGCGACCTGGGACGATCGCTTCACGCCCTCCTCCGGCCACGGCGTGACGACGGTGCTGATGGGCAACTGCGGCGTCGGCTTCGCGCCCTGCCGGCCGCAGGACCGCGACACGCTGATCAAGGTCATGGAGGGGGTAGAGGACATCCCCGAGATCGTGATGCGCGAAGGCGTGCCGTGGAACTGGCAGAGCTTCCCCGACTATCTCGACGCGCTGCAAGCCCGGCGCTGCGACATCGATTTCGCCACCCAGGTGCCGCACGCGCCGCTCCGCGTCTTCGTCATGGGCCAGCGCGGCGTCGAGCGCGAGCCCGCGACGGCGGCCGACATGGCGGCGATGAGCGCGCTGGTCGAGGAGGGCGTGAACGCCGGTGCGCTCGGCTTCTCGACCTCGCGCTCGCTGTTCCACCGCACCTCCGAGGGCGCGCTCACGCCCACCATCACCGCGGCCGAAGAAGAACTCACGGCGATCGCGCGCGGCCTCCGCCGCGCGGGCAAGGGGGTGATCCAGCTGCTCGACGACTTCGGCGACACGACGACCGAGGGCTCGACGGAGTTCGCCATGCTGCGCCGCCTGGTCGAGGCCTCGGGCCGGCCGCTCTCCTTCACCCTGCTCGACATCTCGATCTATCCCGACCGCTGGCGGACGCTGTTGCGCGAGATCGATCGCGCCAACCGCGACGGCCTCGTGATCCGTGGCCAGGTGGCGGGACGGCCGGTGGCGCTGCTCTACGGGCTGGAACTTTCGTTCCATCCCTTCTCGACCTGCCCAAGCTATCGCGCGGTCGAAGGGCTGCCGCTCGGCCAGAAGCTCGCGCGGCTGCGCGATCCGGCGATGAAGGCGCGGCTCCTGAAAGAGGAGCCGGTCTATCGCAACCCGCAGCTGCTGGCCTTCATGCGCAGTGTCGCCAACATGTTCGCGCTGGGCGACCCACCCAACTACACGCCGCCGGCCGCGGAACGGCTGGATGCGCGGGCGGCCGCACTCGGCATCCCGCCGCTCGAGCTCGCCTACGACCTGCTGGTCCAGGGCGACGGCCGCACCATCCTGTTCCATCCCGGCGCCAACTACACCGACTGTTCCGACGCCAACATGGCCACCATGCTGCGCGATCCCAACACGGTGATCGCGCTGGGCGACGGCGGCGCGCACTACGGGCTGATCTGCGACGCGAGCTACACGACGCACGCGCTCACCTACTGGATGCGCGACCGCAAGGGCGAACGCCTGCCGCTGAGCTGGACGGTGCAGCAGCTCACCGACGTGCCGGCGCGCGCGGTCGGGCTGGGTGATCGCGGCCGGCTCAGCGTAGGCTATAAGGCCGACCTCAACGTGATCGACCTGGACCGGCTGAACGTTTCGGCGCCGCATCCGGTGCACGATTTGCCGGGCGGGGGCCGTCGGCTGGAACAGAAGGCCGAGGGCTATCGCGCCACGGTCGTGGGCGGCGAAGTGACCTATCGAGACGGCGCGTTCACCGGCGCTCTGCCGGGACGGCTGGTGCGCGGGGCGCGGTGACGCGCCTTGTCATCCTGAGGCGTAGCCGAAGGATCCTTCGCTTCGCTCAGGATGACAAAGTGAACCCCTCGTACCCGTTGGCCGCGATCTCCTCGCACTTCTGGCGGTATTTCGGCGCGCCGCCGGCGTAGGCCATGAAGGTGCGTTTTAGCCGACCCGGGACGTTCTTGTTCACGCCGGTCATCCAGGAATCGACCTTGGTCAGCAGCAGGCGCGAGGCGGTGTCGTGGACATGCGCGGTCCAGACCGTCTCGGCCTCCGGCGTCGCCTCGATGCGGCTGAGGCCCCTCTCGCGCATGTAACCCAAAAGGTCGCTCACGAACTCGACGTTCTGCTCGATGCAGCGCGGCAGGTTGCAGAAGGTCGCCGCATTGTGCGGGCCGACCAGCGTGAGCATGTTGGGGAAGCCTGCGACATTGAGGCCGAGATAGGTGTGCGGCCCGTCGGCCCATTTGTCCCTGAGCTTCTCACCGCCGCGGCCCTGGAAGTCGATGCGGTCGAAGGCGCCGGTGATGGCATCGAAGCCGGTGGCGTAGATGATCATGTCGAACTCGTAGTCGACGTCGGACGTGCGCAGGCCCTTCTCGGTGATGCGCTCGATCAGCGTCTCGCGCAGGTCGACCAGCTTCACGTTGGGCTGGTTATAGACCTCGAAGTAGCCGCTCTCGAGCGGCACCCGGCGCGTGCCGTAGCCATGGGTGGTCGGGATCAGTCTGTCGGCGATCTTCGGGTCGTTCAGGCGGGCACGGATCTTCCTGGTGACGAACGCGGTCATCGCGTCGTTGGCGGCCTGGTCCATCAGCACGTCGCGGAAATTGCCCTGCCAGAAGGCGAAACCCGGCATTGCGTAGAGCTTCTCGAAGAAAGCCTCGCGCTCCTGGGCGGTGACATCGGTCGAATGGCGCGGGTCGGCGGCATGGACGAAGCAGCCCCAGTTCTCGCGGCACTGGGCGAAGATCTCGGCGTAGCGGGCGCGGATGTCGGCCATCGTGTCCGGCTCGATGGCGCTGTTGCGCAGCGGCGTGCACCAGTTGGGCGTGCGCTGGAACACCGTGAGATGGCCCACCGTCTTGGCGATCTCGGTGATGGCCTGTACGCCCGAGGCACCGGTGCCGATCACGGCGACGCGCTTGTTGGCAAAGGTGACGGGATGGTGCGGCCACAAGCCGGTGTGCCAGGACTCGCCCTTGAAGTCGGCGATGCCCGGGATCGTCGGCATGGTCGGCGACGACAGCGGACCGATGGCGGTGATCAGGAAGCGGCTGCGGGCGCGTTTACCGTCTTCGAAGGTGACCTCCCATTCGTTCGCGTCCTCGTCCCAATGCGCGGCCTTCACGCGGGCGTTGAAAGTGATGTCGCGGCGAAGCTCGAACTTGTCGGCGAGGAACTCGCAGTAGCGCAAATTCTCGGGCTGGCCGGAAAAATGCTCCTTCCAGTCCCATTCCTTCAGCACCTCGGGTGAAAACGAGAAGCCGTAGGTCCAGCTCTCCGAATCAAAGCGCGCGCCGGGATAGCGGTTCCAGTACCAGGTGCCGCCGACGCCGCCGCCGGCCTCATAGACGCGGACCTTCATGCCGAGCTGGCGCAGCTTCAGGAGCTGGTACATGCCCGAGAGGCCGGCGCCGATGACGATGGCGTCCCAGCGCTCGAGGGTATCCCCGGGGCGATCCGCTTCAGCCGCGATGCTCATGATGTGACCTCACTAAACCTTTCCCGACTATACCGCGGGAACCCGGCACGCGCGCCAAGCGTAAACCAAAAAGGGAGGATACCCATGCCCCAGGATATGACCCTTGTTCCGGCCCGCGAGCTCGCCAAGCACAAACGCCGCTTTCCCAACGAAAGCGGCGACTACCGCAAGGCGCGGCAGGCGCTCCTCGCCGAGGAGATCGAGCTCCGCCGCCACATCGAACGCGTGGCCGAACAGCGGCGGGCGATGCCCTCAGGCGGCGAGGTCAAGATCCCCTATCGCTTCGAGAGCGAAAACGGTCCGGTCGATTTGGCGGGGCTGTTCGGCGACAAGCCGACTCTGGTCACCTACAACTGGATGTATGGGCCGCAGCGCGAGCGGCCCTGCCCGATGTGCACCTCGCTGCTGAGCGGGCTCGATGGCGAGATGGCGGACATCCTGCAGCGGATCGCCTTCGCAGTGATCGCGCGCTCGCCGATCGAGCGCCTCGTCGCGTTCAAGAAGGAGCGCGGGTGGCGCCACCTCAAACTCTATTCCTCGGCCAACAACAGCTTCAACCACGACTATGCCCATGAGGATCCCGCCGACGGCGACAACGCGGCATTCAACGTCTTCACGCGGAAGGGCGGCACGATCCGCCACTTCTGGGGCGACGAGATGGGCATGGAGAGCGCCGATCCCGGCCAGGACCCGCGCGGCGCAGTCGACGCCATGCCGCTGTGGAAGATCCTCGACATCACGCCCGAAGGCCGCGGCACCGACTGGTATCCCAAGCTGGAGTACAAGAAGTGAAGGATGCGGCGGTTATCGCCCGCGCCTGCTACGTGGCCTACGCCAAAAAGGACCGCGCCGCGATCGAGGCGCTGATCGCCCCGGACTTCCATTTCACCAGCCCGCTCGACAACCGCATCGACCGCCAGACCTACTTCGCCCGATGCTGGCCGAACAGCGAGAGGATCGCGGGCTACGACTTCGTCCACGTGCTGTCCGATGGCGAGCGCGTGTTCGTCACCTACGAGCTGCGCAACTCGGCGGGCGAGCGCTCCCGCAACACCGAGATCCTGACGGTGCGGGGCGGCCAGATCGTCGAGGCGGAAGTCTATTTCGGCTGGTCGATCCCGCACGAGGCGCCGGCTGGCGGCTTCACGAAGCCATAGTCAGGACAGGCGCTTCTCGCGGCCGTACATGTTGGCGAGCCTGGCGATCAGGAAAGCCACGTACATCACGCCCAGCACCTGCTCGAGCACGACCAGGGCGCGTGCGAGCGGCGATGCCGGCGTGATCTCGCCGAAGCCGGTCGAGGTCAGCACCGTGAAGGAGAAATACATCAGGTCCGACCAGTTGAGGCGGCCGTCGGGCCCGTTGCCGTGGGCGGCGTTGAAGGCGTGCAACTCGAAGACCTGCAGCAGGCCGAAGACGCTGGCGAAGGAGAGCGCGATCAGGATGTAGGCGGCAACCGCGCCGAACACCTTGTCCGTGGTGATGGGGCGCCGGTCGAGCACGTAGCGCAGCAGGGCCACCGTGACGGTGCTGACGAAGGCGGCCGTGGCGGCCAGCGCCAGCGGCCTTATCCAGGTTTCGCCCAGGCGGTCGGCCACCAGCGCATCGATCGTGAGGAAGGCGAGAAACGCCAGGCCCCAGATGAAGGGCCGACGCACACGCAACGCCCAGACGGCCAAAAGCAGGATCACGAACAGGCTGGTGGCCAGCATCGTGGCGCCGATCATCGACCCGGAGAGCAGCGGGTTGAGCAGGATGAAGAAGCAGAGCACGGCGACCAGCACGCTGCAGCGGTTGCGTCTCACATACGCTATGCGGCGGAGCAGCCGTCGGCGGATCATGCCGGAACTCTCACGTCCATTCGGCCAGTTCCACGACGATGCCCTCGGGCCCCTCGAGGAACACCAGCTTGCGGTCGTGGAAGACCATCGGCTGGTTGCGCAGCTTGACGCCGGCCGCCGTCACCTTCGCGATCAGCCCGTCGATGTCGGAGACGGCGAAGCAGATGTGGTTGAAGCCGATCTTGTCGAGCCGGCCGACGCTCGGGTCGCGCGTGGCGGCCGGCTTGCGATAATGCAGGAGCTGGATCTCGCAACGGGGCGAGGCATCCTTCAGCGCCAGCGTGACATGGTCGGCCTCGATCCCCGGTACGCCCATGTACTGGTCCATGACGGGACCGCTGATCACCACCGCCTTGTCCTCCTCGAAGTCCAGCAGGGCGAAGAAGCGCCGGGCGGCGGCAAGGTCGGTCACGGCCACGGTCATGTGGTCGAAGTGTTTTAGCATGCAGCCTCAGCCCGGCCCGGCTGGCGGCGTGCCCGGCGGTACGGGCTGCGCGTCGAGCCATTCGCGGGCGGCGTGCAGCTCGCGGAAGATCGCGAGCGGCCGCTTCACCTGTGCCGCGGCGGCGAAGATCTTGGCCTGAGCGAAGCTTTCGTCGGAGGCGGCGACGATGGCCACCGGCCCGATCTGGCCATGCTGGGCGTAGTAGATGACGCGCTCGCCCAGCGCCTTCAGGTTCTCGTCGTTGAGCGCCCGGGGCGTGTGGGTGATCTCGAATATCTTGGCATAGGCCATGGCGCCGTCGGCCGTGACGCCGGCGAAATACTTCTCGATGTCGGCCGGGGTGACCTCGTCCTTGGCAACCGCGACGACCAACCGGGCAGGATGGGAAACCGTCCAATGCACGGGCATGGTGATAACCTACACCCGCATCAGGGACGCCGCCATGACACCCACGACGATGCCGCCGAAACAGAGGCCGAAGAAGGCACCGAAGGCGATCAGCGCGCGTTTGAGGTGATGGCGCGCATCAGGCGGCAGTTCGTGCCAGCCGACCCGCCGCGACTCATGCCAGCCGAGCCGCCGCGAGAAGAACGGGGTCTTGGGCGCGTGGCTGGCGGCCTGGGCGCGGGCGTGCACGATGGCGAAATGGCTCATGTGCCAGACCGCGCCGACCAGGGCCGCGATGCCCAGCAGCCAGAACGGCGCGAACATGAGCCAGACGGTGATGTCGGGGTTCTCGACCAGGGTGTTTCCTCCCGCGCCGCAGTGTCGGGCCGGCAGACTCGGGCGGTCAAGCGCTGGCGGTCAAGCGCTGGCGGTCAAGCGCCGGCGGTCAAGCGGCCCTGATCCGAGGTGCCTCGCCCCGCGTAACAGAGGCATGTGGGAAAAGCGCGCCTTACAAGTGTCGATCGCGATCGCGGCGCTGGTGCCCGTCACCTCGGGGTGGTGGGACATCATGCACGGCCTCGCAGACAGCATTGGATGGGCCGACAATCATCACCGCTATCTCAGCGGTCTGCTGCTGGCGATCGGTCT
Organism: Reyranella massiliensis 521; assembly: GCA_945860205.1. Classification (GTDB taxonomy): domain Bacteria; phylum Pseudomonadota; class Alphaproteobacteria; order Reyranellales; family Reyranellaceae; genus Reyranella; species Reyranella massiliensis_B. The sequence continues at coordinate 7,543 of CAMARK010000041.1, forward strand.
GGGTTTCTGGAGCGCGATCCCTCGGATCGAGGTTAAAACCGCTCGCATCCGGCTGCTGACGACATTGGTCGTCATCGGCGGTCTGGCGCGCCTGCTCGGCCTGGCGCTGGGCGATGCGGCGACGCTACCGGTCATGACAGCCCTGGTGATGGAACTCATCGTCACGCCGTTGCTCTGCCTGTGGCAGGCCCAATTCAAATCAAGGTGGCTGGACGTATCAAGGCAGGATTTGCCGGGGATTGCCAAGATGGAAACACATTTACGCCACATGGCCTCGTAACCCTGTGCACTTCCAGAAGCGCAACGGGGAGTTCCGCACCATGGCCAAGATTTTTGTTCTCTCGACCGTCCTGCTCGGTCTCACCGCCTGCGGCGACACCTGGGGCCAGCGCGCCGTGACCGGCGGCGCCATCGGCGCCGGCTCGGGCGCCGCGATCGGTGCTCTCACACCGCTCGGCGTCCTGCCGGGCGCCCTGATCGGTGGCGCGGTGGGCGCGGGCGTCGGTGCCGCGACCACCTCGAAGAAGTAGGTTTTTAGCGCATCCTCACTTTGCCATGTTCGCCCATGTCGGTGGGCGGCGTGCCGGTGAGGGCAGCCTTCGCCATCTTGAAGAGCTGGACGGCCTTGTTGGTCTTCACGTCCCAATAATCGGCGTGGGCGATGACGACCGCGACCAGCGCCAGGTCGGGATCGGCGGCGCCGCCGGGGAACCAGGCCTTGGCGAAGGTGTTGAACAACTGCTGCTTCTTGGCATCGTCCTCGACGACGCGGGCGGTGCCGGAAACCGAGACGTAGGAATCGCTGCCGGTATCCGCATAGGCCACGTTGACCTCCGGAGCAGCCTGGAGATCGGCAACCGGATCGCTCTTGCGCGACATGAAGAACCACAGCACCGCACCACGATCGCTGTCGCCGTTCTGCGTCGTCATCGGCCGCGAATGCAGATGGCCGTTGCCATGGCGGGCCGTGAACATGCCGAACTTGATGTCCTTGATCATGTCCCACAGCTTGGAAGTGTCGACGGTGTCGGTTGCCATGATGTCACCCTGATGTTTGAGGCTGGTTTGAGCTTCGAAGGTCAACGACCGCCCCGACGGCGAGTTCCCGGCTACCAGCTCTCCTTCCACGGCCTGAGGTCCATCTCGAAGGTCCAGGCGCTGCGCTTCTGGCGATGGAGCTGCCAGTAGGCCTCGGCGATGTCGTCGGGGTTGAGGATGGCATCAGGGCCGGCGTTGTAGCGCTCCGGGAAGTTGGCCTTGATCCATTCGGTGTCGATGGCGCCGTCGATCACGACATGGGCGACATGGATGTTCTCAGGGCCGAGCTCGCGGGCCATCGACTGCGCCAGCGCCCGCACCGCGTGCTTGCCGCCGGCGAAGGCCGAGAAGCCGCGCCCGCCGCGCAGGCTCGCGGTCGCGCCGGTGAAGATCATCGTGCCCCTGCCCCGCGGCACCATCGCCTTGGCGGCCTCGCGCGCCGTCAGGAAGCCTGCGAAGGCCGTCATCTCCCAGACCTTGCGATAGACGCGGGCCGTGGTGTCGCGGATGTCGAAGCGGACGTTGCCGCCGATATTGAAGACGAAGACGTCGATCTCGCCGATCTCGGTCTCGATCTGGCGGAACAGTCTCTCGACCTCGGCCTCATCACGCGCATCCGAACCGAAGGGATGGACCTTGCCGCCCTCCTGGGTGATCTCGGCCACCAGATGCTGCAGCTTGTCGGCGCTGCGCCGCGTGACGACAGCGGTGAAACCCTCGCGCGCGAAGCGGCGGGCGATCGCGCCGCCCGTTGCATCGCCGGCGCCGATCACGACGCAGACCTTGTCTCTCGCCATGGCGTTTCTCCTTCGCGGCTAATGTGCCGCCGCGAAGGTCAGCGCTCAAGCGCCACGCGCTCGGCGAACCGGAAAAGCTCATCCTGCCAGTCCTCGCGCCGCGAGTCGCGCGAGCTCGGCGTTTCGGCCAGCGTGAAGTTGACATGCAGGCCGGTGCCGCGCGGGAAGACGCGGCCGGTCAGGATCTTCGCATAGGCCGTTGCCGAACGCGGCGCGGTGCTGGCGCCCGGCATCGGGCGGGCCAGCACCGGTAACACGGTCGACCAGGCCCAGCGCTCGAGGATCGAGCGCTCGCGCGCCAGGCCCGTCCCCGGCATCAGACCGGGATCGAAGGCGATGAAGCGCGGGCCGTCCGTCGCCGCCCGCCGCGCGAGCGCATGGACCTGAAGAATGGCGCAGAGCTTCGACGTGGCGTAGCGGTCCATGCCCTGCTGCTTCGGCGATGCTGCCGGATCGAGCTCGCCCCTGGCGACGCGATCGGCGCCGACGAACAGCCCGCCACGAAAACCGAACAGCCGCGCCCCACGGTCGGCCGGATCGTGCGTGCCGCTCGCCGTCAGCACGACCGGCGCAGCCGGTGCGAGATGGGGCAGGAGTCGCTCGATCAACACTGCATGGCCCAGGAAATTCGCCTGGAACGTCTCCTCGTAGCCATCGGCGGTGAGGCGACGCGGGCCGGTGATCTGCAGGCCGGCATTGCCCGCGAACGACGCGAGCTTTTCGCCGGCGAGGTGCCGTTCGACCGACAGGGCGAAGGCCGACGTCGAGGCGAGCGAGGCCAGGTCGAGCGGCAGGATCTCGAGCCGATCGGGGCCAACCAGCGCCCGGAGCGCCACCGCCGCTTCCGGGCGGCGCGCGCCCACGACAAGACGGCAGGCCGGATCGGCCAGCAGGCGCGCGGCCAGCTCCAGGCCGATCCCCGAAGTCGCCCCCGTCAGAAGATGAACACTCGACGACATCGCTTTGACCTCCACGGCATACCCAGCGAAGATGCGGACGACTGCCCGTTCTTTCCATTCGCATTGGAGACTGCCCCGTGGCCGCGGCGCTCAAACCGCGCAAGCAACCGAGGCAGGACCGTTCGACCGTGACGGTCGAGGCGATCCTCGAGGCGGCGATTCGCATTCTGCGCGACGGCGGATGGGCAGAACTGACGACAACGCGTGTCGCGGAGCTCGCCGGCGTCTCGGTCGGCTCGCTCTACCAGTATTTTCCCAACCGCGAGGCGATCGCCGTCGAGATCGTGCGGCAGCGCACGCGCGCCTTCCTCGAGGTGGTGGTCGCCGTCGATCTCGCCGGCGTGACCGATCTCGACGAGGCGGCGCATCGGGCAATGACGGCGTTTCTGGCCGAGAAGCGGCGCACGCTCGACCTCACGCTGGCGCTTCGCGATACCTTGCCCGAAGTCCAGGGGCGCCAGGCGATCCTCGAAGAAGGGCGCCTCTACGTTCCCGCCCTGCAGACCAAGTTCGCGGCCGTCGCGGGCGCGCCACCCGACGCGGCGCGGCTCGCCATGGCGCTGGCCGCGGTCGAGGGCACTATATGGGAAGCGCTGGCCCAGGATCCCGGCGCGCTCGACAATCCCGCAACCGTGCCGACGCTGGCGCGCGTCTTCATGGCGGCGCTGGGTGACGTCAGCTCATGACGGGCTGCGCGGTCGAGACACGCTTCTTGAGCTCGGCCGTGGTGAAGCCGGCGCCGCCCGACCGCCAGCCTGGCGGCGCGAACAGGTACATCCAGGCCTCGCGCGGCGAGCGTGCCGAGACGAGATCCTTCGCCAGGCCGATCCACGGCCCGACATTGACGACGAATGGATTGCGCGACGACACCACGGGCGACACCAGGCCGTAGTCGCACGGCAGGTCGGCCCGCTCCGCGACATAGGTCCCGAACAACCGGTCGAAGACGATCAACACGCCGCCGAAATTGGCGTCGAGATACTCCGGATTGCGCGCGTGATGGACGCGATGGCTCGACGGCGTGTTGAGCACATACTCCAGCCAGCCGAGCCTGGGGATCCAGTCGGCATGGATCCAGAACTGGTAGAGCAGGTTCAGGAACAGCGCCGTCAGCACGGTCGCCGGCGTAAAGCCCAGCAGCACCAAAGGCGTGAAGAAGAGCGAGGTGCCGGTGAACTTGCCGAACCAACCCAGGCGATAGGCGGCGGCGAGGTTGAACTGGTTGGGTGAATGATGGACGGAATGCGCCGCCCAGAACCAACGCGTGGTGTGGCTGGTGCGATGATACCAATAATAGAAGAATTCCAGCCCGACGAAGAGCAGCAGCACCGACCAGACATTGTCGAGCGACTGGGTGAACAGCCGGCGCTCCCATACCCAATCCAGCCATGGGGCCGCCAGTGCATAGGGAACAAGCGCGAGCAGGCGGCGGCCGGCCAGGTCGGCGAGCGAACAGGCCCAAGCCTTCCAGTCGTAGGCCTCTGACCGCGTGCGCGACAGCCATAGGCCTTCGATCAGCGCCGCACCCATCACGAGCGGCAGGATGACGAGATAAAGGGTGGCGAGTTCGTCCATGGCGAGCTCCTTTGTCTTTGCCCGGCACAAATATATGAGCAATGCTCATGTTTTCGTACTCGCCTTTGCTGCCGGAGCACCGCCGTGGCCAAGCCTCGCCAAACCGTTGAAACGAAAAGAAGAATCCCGCGACAATCGCGCGCGGCCGAAACCGTGACGGCGATCCTCGAAGGGGCGGCTCAGATTCTCGAAGCGGGCGGACTGGCCGCCTTCACCACCAATGCCGTGGCCGAGCGGGCGGGCGTCAGCATCGGCACGCTCTATCAGTACTTCACCAACAAGGACGCGGTGCTGCTGGCCCTGGCGCGGCAGGAGATGGAAATCGCGCTAGGCGACGTCGGCCGGGCGCTGGGTGGCAGCGACGACCCCTCCCTCGAAGGCCGCGTGCGCGCCATGGTGCGCGTGATCATCAATGCCTTTCGCGGTCGCCAGCGGGCACGCAAGGCGGTGGTGCAGGCAATCCTGGCGCAAGGCATCGGCATCGAGTTGATGGCGCCCGTCGCCGCCTTTATTGCCGCTGCCGGTGCCGAGGTCGGCAGCGGCCCGCAGGCGATCCTGCCGGCATTGAGCCGCGAGCAGCTGTTCGTGATGTCGCGTGCGATGCTGGGCGCCATCCGCGCCGCGGTGCTGGAGGAAAAGCCCTTCCTCAGGAGCCGCGCCTTCGAGGACGAGATCGTGCGACTGGCCGTGTCCTATCTCGACGCGATCAAGGCCGATCCCGATCGGAATCGAACCACAGCTTGAGCCGGTCGAGCAGCGCGAACAGCGTGCGCAGGTCTTTCTCCGACCAATCCGCAAAAGCGCGCGTCAGTCCCGGCATGAGGGCTGCGACTGCGGCACGGTGCTTGGCGAGGCCGGCCGGCGTGAGAACGAGCAGCTTGGAGCGACCGTCGCCGCCGTTGACGCCTTCGCGCAGCCAGCCCTTGGCCACCAGCTTCTGCACGTTCTTGGTGACGCCGGGCTGCGGCTGCTGCAAGGCGCGGGCGACGCCGGTCACGGTCCTGGCTTCGTCGGGTCGGCGGCTGAAATGGTTCAGCAGCACGAAATGCGGAAGCTGCAGGCCAAGCGACTTCAAGGCCCGGTTGGCCTCGGTCGAGGTCAACTGGTCGATGATGCCGATCCAGTTGACGATGCGGAAGGGAAGCGGCTCGCTCACACGGTCACGAAACTCGGAAGCGCCCGTCGGGGCGACGGGCCGGGATCGCCAGCATAGCCCAGACGGAAGAACATCTGCAGCATGGCGCCCGCCGGCGTGCCGGTCTGCCTGTGCATGGCCGCGCGCAATTCGGCCATCTCGGGATATTCCTGCAAGGTCTGGCTGTGCGGCTGCAGCGCCACGCCCAATGCCCTCGCCGCGAGCTGCAAGCGCACGAAGGCACGGCCGGTGGCGATCTGCGTCTCCCGCGTGTTGTCGGCGCTGGCAATCCAGCCGAAGGCGCGGGCGCTGGCATAGCCCGCCATCGCATAGTCGCGGCCGCCGTTCCAGGCGAGCGTGCCGGGTGTCATCGCCTTCTCCGGCGTCATCTGGCCGGCCTGGCGCAGCGCCCAGATCATCGGCCCCTTCAGCGAAATACCGTCGCGATGGGCGGCGATCTCGGCGGCGCCGATGCGCGCCACGTCGATGCTCTCCTTGTGGGTGCGATGGGTATTCATTTCCATTTCCGAGCCGGCGACGGCCAGCGCGCGCAGGCGCTCGACGCTCTCCGCATCGTCCGCGATGGCCAGCGGCAACGTCGGGAGAGCGTGGCCGGCCAGAAATGCCGTCTTGTGCGCGGGATCGAGCGGACGCGCTTCGAACTTGCCTTTCACCGTGCGCCGCCGCGGCACTTCGGCAAACAGGGGATCGACCGCAAGCCCCGGCTGGCGGGTGAAGACGACACGCGCCACCGGCTTGTCGAGGCGCCATTCGCCCTCGGGAAAGAGCGTGACCTCGGCGCGATAGCCGTCAGCCGCCGCCGCCATCGCGAGGATTTCCAGGAAGCAGCCATGGCCGATCAGGATCTGGCGCGAGAACGAATCGGTCTGGGGCAGAAGCCGCGCGGCGTCGACATGGAGGACGATCGTGTCGGGCTGGGAGAGATCGACCGCCCAGGACTGGAGATTGTGCGGATTGGGCGCCAGCAGCGCCCAGGCGAGCGCCCGGCGTCGCGGATCGGCCTCGTCCGGCCCGGGTCCGCGCCAGCCCTCGACGGCGGCGGCCGGCATGGCATCGAGCCGCGGGACCGCAATGGCGGCCCCGGCCGCCACCACGATGCCGCCGCCCAGGATCCGGAGAAAAGTCTTGCGCGACACAGCCATCGAACCCTCCATAAACATTCTATGGAATGTTCTTACATTCTTTGGAATATACCAGGCAAGCGAAAAATATCCTCAGGAATGTTGCCTAGATGACGTAGGGAAGCGGCACCGACAACAGCACGCCGAACTCGGCGCCGAGGTCGCAGCTCACGCGGGCATGAACCTTGCCCTGCTTGTCGAAGAAGCGGCCGGCCGGTGTCACCGGGAAGACGCCCTCGTGCCAGACACCGGGATGGATGTAGATGCCGAAGCTGCCGTCGGACCAGAAGGCCACGAACGATTCGGGCTCGAGATCGTCGCCGGGCTTGGCCACCGGCACGACGAACGGCTGGCCGTCGAGCGGCCAGAAGAGCTGGCCACCGTCGGGGTGATAGTTGCAATGCCACAGCAGCACGCGGTCCTGAGCCAGCGCCACGCCGGGCAGCGCCTTTTCGGGCAGGTCGCGGAAGCCGATGACATAGTGCCCGCCCACCGCCTCGTTGCGGCCGATCAGCTTGTTGCCGCGCCATTCGCAGGCGAAGACGCCCTCGGTCGTGCCGCCCTCGATGCCGGTGCCGGCGTCGAGCCGGCGCGAGCCGGTGAGCGGCCACGGCACGATCTCGATCTTGTGCTTCTTGGGATCGCGCACGATCTCGCCATAGCCCTTGATCGTGTCGCGATTGGCGCGAATCAGCGGCACGTCGAGGAGTTTCAGCCCCGCCGGAATGGTGGGATTGAGATAGTCGAAGACAACGCCGTCGCTCATGTCACTTCTCAGGCGGCCTTGCCGAGATCCTCGCCGGCCAGCGCGCGCTCGATCAGCGACACGACATTGTCGCGACCGTAGAGCTTGATGAAGGCACCCATGCGCGGACCCTGCTCGCTGCCCAGCAGCACCTCGTAAAGCGCCTTGAACCACTGGCGCAGCTCTTCCTTTGCGAAGTGGCGCTTGCCGGTCTCGAAGACCTCGTTCTGGATGAACTCCGCGCTCTCGCTCTCGGGAATCTTGCGCAGCGTGTCGGCGAGGTCCTGAAGGGCCGCGCGTTCCTTGCCGGCCGGCAGCCGGAACTTCTTCGAGGACTTCACGAAATCCTGGTAGTAGGCGACCGCGCCCTGCAGCAGGCGGTCGAGATAGGGCGCGTTCTCGGGCGTGGCGTCCGGCAGGTAGCGACGCAGGTATTGCCAGAGCACGTCCTTGTCGTCGGTGTGGGCGACGCTCGCGAGATTCATCAGCATGCCGAAGGTGACGCCGGCCGCCTTGTTGGCGGGCGCATCGCCGTTGTGGATGTGCCACGCCGGGTTCTCCAGCGCCTTTGCCGGCTCCTCGTTCGGCAGCTTCTCGACCGCCGACAGATAGTCGTCGATGGCGCGCGGGATGACGTCGAAGTAAAGCCGCTTCGCCCGCCTGGGCTGCTGCTGCATATAGAGGGCAAGCGACTCGGGCGGGGCGTAGCGCAGCCAATCCTCGACCGAGAGACCGTTACCTTTGGACTTGGAGATCTTCTTGCCCTCCTCGTCGAGGAAGAGCTCGTAGTTGAAACCTTCCGGCGGCTTGCCGCCCAGGATCTTCACGATCTTGGCCGAGAGCTCGGCCGAGGGGATGAGATCCTTGCCGTACATCTCGTAGTCAACGTCGAGCGCGAACCAGCGCCCGGCCCAGTCGGCCTTCCACTGCAGCTTGACGTTGCCGCCGGTGACCGGCGTCTCGGTGAGTGTGCCGTCTTCGTCGCGATAGACGATGGTGCCGGCGTCACGGTCGAGCTTGACCAGCGGCACCTGCAGCACGCGGCCGGTCTTGGGTGAGATCGGCAGGAAGATCGAGTAGGTCGCGCGCCGCTCCTCGCCGAGGGTCGGCAGCATCACCGCCTGCACCTCGTCGTAGTGCTGCAGCATGGCAAGCAGCATCTTGTCGAAGCGGCCGGACTTGTACCAATCGGTCGCAGACTGGAACTCGTATTCGAAGCCAAAGGAATCGAGGAAGGCGCGGAGCCGCGCGTTATTGGCGGCGCCAAAGCTCGGATGCTCGTTGCTGAAGGGATCGGGCACCGATGTCAGCGGCTTGCCGAGATGCGACGCCAGCATCTCCTTGTTCGGCACGTTGTCCGGCACCTTGCGCAGGCCATCCATGTCGTCGGAGAAGCAGAACAGCCGCGCCGGCACATCGCTCAGGCGACGAAATGCCTGGCGCACCATCGTCGTGCGCACGACTTCGCCGAACGTCCCGATGTGCGGCAGTCCCGACGGGCCGTAGCCGGTCTCGAGCAGCACATAGCCCTTGGCCGGCAGTTTGCCGCCCCCCTTTGAATCCGACAGGCGGGCGACAAGCTTGCGGGCTTCTTCAAAAGGCCACGCGCGCGCGGCTTCGGCGAGGGAACGATCAATCTGGGACATGAAGCAACCAAACTAGGTGCGGCGGCCATTTGCGTCAATTGCAGGCAGAGCCCAAAGTGCCGCGCCTGCATGACCAAACGCCCCCTCCTTCTCAGCCTCGGCGGCCTGCTGGCGATGGCGGCCGGCGTCGGCATCGGCCGCTTTGTCTACACGCCGATCCTGCCGCCGATGGTCGAGGCGCTGCATCTCACCAAGTCGCAGGCCGGCCTCATCGCTTCTGCGAATTTCATCGGCTATCTCGCGGGCGCCTTGCTGGCGGCCGTCCGGCTGCCGGGCTCGCGCCGGTCCTGGTTACTGAGTTCCCTCGCGATCACTGCGATTTGCCTCGCGGCGATGGGTCTCACGTTCAGCCTGCCGCTGTTCCTGCTGCTCCGGCTGGTGGCCGGCATGGCGAGCGCTTTCGCGCTGATCTTCAGCTCCGCCCTGGTGCTCGACCGCCTGGCGAGCGCCGGTCGCGGTTCGCTGTCGGCCGTTCATTTCGCCGGCGTCGGCAGCGGCATCGCGGTGTCGGCGGCGCTGGTCGCCATATTGGTGAGCAACGGCGCCGCCTGGAGCAGCCTGTGGTTCGCCAGTGCCGCACTGGCCATCGTGGCGAGCCTTGCCGTCGCCTGGATGGTGCCGCCGGACACCGTGGTCACCGGCATTGCCTCGCCCGTTGCAAAGGCACCTGTTTCCGCAGCCTTTGTTGCGCTCATCGCCGCCTATGGGCTGTTCGGCTTCGGCTACGTCATTACCGCCACCTTCATCGTCGACATGGTGCGTGGCGCGGCCGGGATCGCCCATCTCGAACCTTACATCTGGGTCCTGTTTGGCCTCAGTGCCGCACCATCGGTCGCGCTCTGGACATGGATCGGCCGCTCCTGGGGCGTGCTGCGCACTTTCGCCGTCGCCAGCCTGGTCGAAGCCGCGGGCGTGGCGGCAAGCGCGCTCTGGCTGCACACGACCGGCGTGATCGTGGCCGCGGTTTTCGTCGGCGGCACCTTCATGGGACTGACCGCGCTCGGCCTGATCGCGGCGCGCGAGACCTCGCCTAACGGGACCGGCGGCGATCCGCGCAGCCGTATCGCCCTGATGACTGCCTCATTCAGCGCCGGCCAGATCCTGGGCCCGGTCTTCGCGGGCTATGTCTACGATGCCACCGGCAGCCTCGCGACGCCGTCCCTCGTGGCTGTCGCCGCCCTGGTGCTGGCGGCACTCCTCTCCGTCATAGCCGATGCTCAGCGCCGCGGTGCTGCCAGGGCGGCCAACGCCTCCTTGGCCGCGCGCAAGCCCGAGGCATAGGCACCGCCGACCCGCGTCGCCCACACCGGATCCGTCGCCTCGCCGGCAAAGAAGACCCGATCATGATGCGGCTGCGCCAGCACCGCGCGCTTGTCGGCATGACCGGGTCGCGCCACGGACCATGAGCCGGTGGCGAAGGGATCCTTGCCCCATTGCGTGGCGTGCGACTTGGCCACGGCGCCGCGCAGGTCGTTGCCATAGATCTCCGCCAGGGCCGACACCGCGAAAGTGACGGCGGCGCGGCTACCCTCTTCCTCGAGCGCGCGTGCGTGGTTCCCGCCCACGAAGACCAGCGCCGCCTCGCGGCCGGCCGGCCGCACGATGGTGTCGAAGGCCAGTTCCTTGCCCGTGAGGCCGGTCACGTTGCGGCCAGCCGGCGCGTCGATTACTCGGCGCGAAAACAGGAGCATCACCTTGTTGAAGGACGCCATCGGCAGCTGGGCGATCGCCTCGCGCCGGGCGGCGCTCAACTGCGGCGCGAAGCCGATTTTGCCCGTGGCCAGCACGCCGGTCGGCAGGGTGACGATGGCGGTGCGTGCCCGCATCTGGCCGGCCGTCGTTTCGATCGTGACCTGCGCGCCGGTCGAATCCACACGCACGACCCGGGCGCCGAACTTTACCGGCACTTTGGCGCCCCAGCGCGCGATCATCGCGCCCATGCCCTCGGCGATGGCGTATTGCGGCTCCGCCTCGGGCTGGCGGGTGAAATCGCGCGCCGACAGGTCGCCATTCTCGACGCCCTGCTCCAGCGGCCCGACCATCGCATAGGCCAGGCGCTCCAGCGGATCCTGCGGCACCAGCAGCGGGCCAACCGCCACATCAGGCTGCTTCTTCAGTGCTTCGGCGATCCTGCGCGTGGCGGCGTGGGCGATCTTCTCGAAACGCTCGTAGTCCTCCTTCGAGAGTTCCTTGCCCGCGACGTACAGGGCCTGCTCGGAGCGGTCGAGCATCGCCTTGGCCGCCGCCTCGCGCACGATCGCCATGGCCGGGTTGATCTTGCCGGCTTCGATCCATTGCGCGCCATGGTCGAAGGGAAAGCCGAAGGTCGTGCTGTCAGTGAAGGCACGGCCGCCGATACGCTCACGGGCCTCGATCACCTGCACGCTCTTGCCAGCCGCCATCAAGGCGCGCGCCGCGGTGAGGCCGGCCACGCCGGCGCCGATGATCGCCACGTCCGGATCCGCGGCCTGCGCCGGCGGGACGAACGCCAGCCCAAGCGGCGACATCAAGAGACTCCGGCGAAGCAAGGTCATTGACAGCCATTGTATGCTATCGAAATCGAAATGGCGTCTTCCCTTCCAATCTGGCCGGCCCTGATCGCGACGGCGCGCGGCGCCTTGTGGCGCGCGCCTGATGGCAGCGTCCAGCGCGTGTCGGCCTCGGATGCCGGCTTGCGCGCCGCCGGCAATCGGCCGCTGGTCTGCCATGCGCCCGCGGTCGCGGCGCGGCTCGGCCTCGATGACCTGCCGGCGCGCGACCTGCTGGAGCTCTACGCCTTCGTGCGCCCGGCGACCTTCTGCCTGCCGACGCCGCGCGGCCTCTGCGAGGCGCTTGACCTGCCGGTCCCGCAAACACCCGAAGAAGAAGTAACGAGCCTGGCGGAGGCCGCCCGCGTGTTGCTCGACGAACTGGACGACATGGCGGCACTGGCTTCACCCGACCTGAAGGACACCGCACTTGCCATGGCGCGCGGCCAGTGGGCGTGGGGCGACGCCGTGCTGACGGCGCTTGGCCTCGAACAGGCGGCCAAGAAGCCGCGACCCGGCGCCGGGCTCGATGTCTGGCGCACCCTGCCGCAATGGGAGGAGCCGCCGCCGGCGCCACCGCCCGGATCGGCGCCGGTCGAGTCGCGCGAGGCGCGGCTCAGGCTCGCCCAGATGATTTCGGCCGGCCCCAACATGGCCGAGGCGCGGCCGACCCAGAGCGACTATGCCTCCGCTGCCGCCCAGGCCTTCGCGCCGCGCGAGGCGGAGGACCAACCCAACGTCGTGCTCGTGGAAGCCGGCACCGGCGTCGGCAAGACCCTGGGCTACGTGGCGGCCGCCTCGTTGTGGGCGGAGAAGAACGGCGCGCCGGTGTGGATCGCCACCTACACCCGCAACCTGCAGCGTCAGATCGACAACGAGCTTGACCGTCTGCACCGCGATTCGGCCGAGAAGCGCCGCCGCGTGGTGATCCGCAAGGGCCGCGAGAACTATCTCTGCCTGTTGAATTTCCAGGAGGCGGTGCAGCGCAGCGGGCTTCAACCCGAGAATGCCGTCGGCCTCGGCCTGCTCGCGCGCTGGGCGCTGGCCAGCCGCGACGGCGACATGATCGGCGGCGATCTGCCCGCCTGGTTGCTCGACCTGGTCGGCCGCAGCCGCGTCACGCGCCTCGCCGACCGGCGCGGCGAGTGCATCTATTCGGCCTGCGAGCACTACCGGAAGTGCTTCGTCGAACGCACGATCCGCCGCGCCCGCCAGGCCGATATCGTGATCGCCAACCATGCGCTGGTGATGATCCAGGCGGCGATGGGCGGGCTCGACGATGCGACGCGGCCGCTGCGCTACGTATTCGACGAGGGCCATCACCTGTTCGACGCCGCCGATGGCGCCTTCGGGGCGCATCTGAGCGGCGTCGAAGCCTCCGACCTCCGGCGCTGGCTGCTGGGCGCCGAAGGCCGGCGCGGCAGCCGCGCCCGCGGGCTGGAGCGGCGCGTCAGCGACCTCTTGAGCGAGGACACCGAGGCGCTGAGCGCGCTGAAGCGGCTGCTCGATCTGGCGCAGCGCCTGCCCGGCACCAACTGGCAGACGCGGCTGGCCGACGGCACGGTGCTGGGTCCGGCCGAGGAATTTTTGGCCCTGGTGCGCCTGCAAGTCCGCGCCCGTTCGGCCGGCACCGACCAGGGTTTTGGCCAGGAATGCGACGTCCGGCCGCTCAACCCCGGTCTTATCGAAGCGGCCGACCAGCTTGCCCAGTCGCTCGAGCAGATGCTGGTGCCGGTACGCCGCCTACGCCAGGCGCTGCGGGCCAAGCTCGAGGCCGAGGCGGAGCAACTCGACTCAGGGCAACGCGGTCGCATCGAAGGCGTGGCACGCTCGCTCACCAACCGCTGCGAGGTCACCCTCGAAGCCTGGCGCGCGATGCTGCGCGGCCTGCACAACGACCCCGACCCCGCCTTCGTCGACTGGTTTGCCGTGGAGCGCAGCCAGCAGCGCGAAGTCGATGTCGGCATGTACCGCCACTACCTCGATCCCACCGAGCCGTTCGTGAACTCGGTGATCCGGCCGTCGCACGGCGCGGTCATCACCTCGGCCACCTTACGCGATTCGCTGGGCGTGCCGGTTGCCGCCAACGACGAGGCGCCCGACCTCAACGCCGACTGGGCGGTGGCCGAGGCGCGGACCGGCACAAAACATCTGCTGCGCCCGGCGATGCGAGCCTCGATGGCCTCGCCGTTCGACTATGCCCACGCCACCAAGGTGCTGATCGTCAAGGACGTGAAGCGCGACGACTCCGACCAGGTGGCGGCGGCCTACCGCGAGCTGTTCCTGGCCGCGGGCGGCGGCGCTCTGGGCCTCTTCACCGCCATCGGCAGGTTGCGCGCCGTGCACCAGCGCATCGCGCCGGTCCTCGAGGAGGCGGGTCTGCCGCTTTATGCGCAGCATGTCGGCGGCATGGATGCGGCCACGCTGGTCGACATCTTCCGGGCCGAGGAACATTCCTGCCTGCTCGGCACCGATGCGGTGCGCGATGGCGTCGACGTGCCGGGACGTTCGCTGCGGCTGATCGTGTTCGACCGCGTGCCCTGGCCACGGCCCGACATCCTCCATCGCGCCCGCAAGGCTGCGTGGAAGGCGGCCGGAGCCGGCGCCACCGCCTACGACGATATGCTGGCGCGGCTTCGCCTCAAACAGGCCTATGGCCGGCTGATCCGCCGTGGCGACGACCGCGGCGTGTTCGTGATGCTGGACTCGCGCCTGCCGACGCGACTGCTCGGCGCCTTCCCGCCGGGAGTTGAAATCGAGCGCGTGGGGCTGGCAGAAGCGGTGACGAAAGTGCGGGAGTTTCTGGAAACGGCAGGAGAGGTTTGATGGCAAAGCAGGTGCAAGGCATTCCCGCCGACAGCGTCGGCATACAAGTGCCGGCAGGGCGGATCGCCATCGGACGCGGCCGCTGGCAGACGGTGCTGGTGGCCCGCGACAAGCCGATGGTCTATCGCCTGCACGCGACCAACAGCCTGGTCGTCGAGGTCGATGGCGCGGCCCGCACGATCCGCGTCGAGGCAGGCGCCTCGCTCGACGTGCTGGCCAAGCGCATCCGGGTCCGGGCCGCAGGCGCCGCGAACACCGCGCACGGCTGGTACGTGCTGATCTCCTAAAGCCGACGCCCCGGTGTCGGGAAAATCCTGTCGGAAAATTCAAGGCGTTGATCGGCAAGGCTTTTCGCCGGCCGTTTTCCGACACCCGCGTGTCGAAGAATGCGAGCCGTGTCGGAAAACCTCCTCACGCCGGGCGGGCACTACCAGTCGTCACCGACCGCGGTGCGCACCGCGTCATAGAGCAGCCGGTTGCCGGCTTCGGTGAAATGGACGTCGCCGGGGATGAAATATTTGCCGATCGCGACGTCGGCCGGCTCACGGAAGAACGGTGCGAAACCATCGACGAAGCGCACGCCGCGCGCCGCCGCCCAGCCCTGCCAGTGCCGGACCTGCAGGCTGTCGCGATCACCCACAGCGACATTGTCCGGCCAGGGATAGACCACCAGGGTCACGCGGCATTTCCAGTCGCGGCAGATATCGACGATGCGCTCGAGATTGCCGCCCGCCACTTCCAGGCCGCGGCGGCCCCAGCTTTCGAGCAGCACCGGATCGAACGCCCAGCGCGCGCGGGGGCGGTCGAACGACATCTGCTGGTTGAAGGAGGAGGCGACGGAAAGGTCGTGAACAAGATGAACGACCGCGAAGTTGTTGACGAAAAAGCGTCCCACATCGTCCCACGGGATCGAAAAACCCGCCGGTCGGACGTGGGCGGCGGCGCCCTCGCCTGACGCGCGATAGACGTTGGCGTCGTCATCGATGTCCGACAAATCGAGGAAGACGAAGATCTCGGCCGGCGTGATCCCCAGCCGCTCCGAGGCGGCGCGGATCTTCTGGTGGTAGATCGCGGGACTGTAGGAAGCGACGCCGAGATTGTAGACCGCCTTGCCCTGCTTCCCGGCATCGCAGGCCATCAGCCCGACGAAGCTGTGCTCGTAGCTCGAGCCCAACGCCTCGGTGAAGGAATCGCCCACCACGAAAATCGCCTCGCGACCTTTTTCCGGCTCCTCAGGCGCGCAGGTACCGGTCCGGAACCCGAAGCGGTCGGTCTTCCACGGATAGCGGACCCTGCCCCACAGGCGCGTGATCTCCCGGTCGGGCACGAGATCGTGGTGATGGGCGGCTGGCCTATAGACTCCGGGCCGGGCGGCCTCCGCCCAGGATTTCTTCATGTCTGCGAACACTGTCGCGGTCACAATGAAATCCAGCGCCAGGGTGATCACCACGATGGCGAGCGCCTGGCCGGCGTATCGCAGGACAGATTTCAAGCCATGTTCCCCGTTGGTCGTCCGCCGCCCGCCGATGGTACGTTCCGGCGTCAAAGGAGGAAACGACAATGAAGCTCGGCCTTGCCCTCGGCTATTCCCGCGCCGCCCTCGATATCCCCGTGAAGCTCGTGCAGCGCGCCGAGGAGCTGGGCTACGACTCCGTGTGGACCGCCGAAGCCTATGGCTCCGACGCGGTGACGCCGCTCGCCTTCCTCGCGGCCCACACCAAGCGCATAAAACTCGGCACCGGCATCATGCAGCTCGCCGCCCGCACGCCCGCGAACGCC
Organism: Reyranella massiliensis 521; assembly: GCA_945860205.1. GTDB lineage: Bacteria > Pseudomonadota > Alphaproteobacteria > Reyranellales > Reyranellaceae > Reyranella > Reyranella massiliensis_B. Next base: position 23,713 of record CAMARK010000041.1, read on the forward strand.
GCCATGTCGGCCGCGACCGTCGATGCCATGGCCGGCGGCGGCCGCTTCCTCGCCGGCATCGGCGTCTCGGGCCCGCAAATCGTCGAAGGCTGGTACGGCCAGCCCTGGGGCAAGCCCTACTGGCGGATGCGCGACTACGTGGCGATCATGCGCAAGATCTTCAAACGCGAAGGCCCTGTCAGCCACGAGGGCCGCGAAATCTCGCTGCCCTACACCGGCCCCGGCGCCATGGGCATCGGCAAGCCGCTGAAATCCATTCTGCATATGAACCCCGACATCCCGATCTATCTCGCCACCGGCAACGAGGCGACGGTGAAGTTGACCGCCGAGATCGCCGACGGCTGGCTGCCGATGGGTTTTATGCCGGGCGCCATGGACGAGTACCGGCCGTGGCTGGAGGAAGGCTTCCGCCGCGCCGGCAACGGCAAGGGCTTCAAGGACTTCGCCATCGCGGCGAACGTCCATGTCGAGGTCGATGACGATGTGAAGGGCGCCCTCGCCAGGCTGAAGCCCGAGATCGCGCTCTATGTCGGCGGCATGGGCCACAAGACCAAGAACTTCCACAACGACATCATGGTGCGCCGCGGCTTCGGCGATGCCGCCAAGCGCATCCAGGAACTCTACCTCGCCGGCCACAAGGACGAGGCCATCGCCACGGTGCCCGACGAGTGGGTCGATATGAAGTCTCTGGTCGGGCCGCCCGCCCGCATCCGCGAGCGCTATCGCGCCTGGGAGGACTGCGGCGCCGATACGCTGAACGTCCGCTCCCGCCAGCCCGAGGCGATCGAGGTGATGGCGCAGGCGGCGCGGTTGAATTGAGCGCTGGAGAGCCTCGCGATGTCGCAACAAGTTGTGACAAATGTTGTGTCAGGGACGCGACATCGGAACAGTGACCTGCGGTCCGAGAGCCGCAGAAGACCGTCTGATCAGCTCTCGGATGCGTAGATCGCACCGCGGTCCACCCACCTCCGGCGGTCTCTACGAGGGGGCCCGGGTGCAGCTTAGCTTCATGTCAGCGGAATGGCCGACGCGATTGGCACCAGCCTACAGGAAATATAGCCTAAAACATGCTGGAACTGCAATTACTGTATTGCATGGCTGCTTTGCTATATTTCAATACCTAAATGGCCGCCTGCCATTTCGGCAAACTTGAGCACTCAGAAGCTCGATCGGCACCAATAAGACCAATCAACCATGGAAGATGGCTCTGAGGGACGCTCATCCGAGCGTCCCGTAGCGCCTGATACAGCGCAACCGCCAGCTGTTCATTTCCAAGATGTGCCTGAACTTTTGAATTGGAGAAGAGATCCACTGTCCAACCGACCTGCAAATCTGGGAACAATTGACGGCAGAGGCGATGCCCCTTTCTTTCATCTAAGATCGCCACTCCCCGTAATTGCAGAGCGAGCGCTATCGTCGCCGCCTCGCCGTCGTCCAGAGTATCAACCCCGCTTCCGACCACCAGTTTCTCGATGTGACGCTCTCCTAGAAGTGACAGCGGAGAAATATGTAGCGTTTGAGCGGCAGCCAACGCCCTCGTGAGCAGTCCATCATTGCGACCACTTCTTCGATCCTCACGCAATTCGGCAACAGTTAGCTGCGTTCAGCCGATCATGGGACCGAGCGAAGTGCTGCGTGAATCTTTATCCGCAGCTCAGGCAGGAAGAGCTGAGCGGTCGCGACAGCCTTCGACGCTCCCGGACATTGCTCCGCAATGTCCTACCGCTCATGGGGCCGAGCTTAAGCTCGGCCCTACGGCGTCAGCCCGCGATGGCGGCCCTGATGCGGTCGACCGCGGCATCGGGCGCGGTGAGCACCGGTGTCCCGACCGCGGCGTTGACGGCCGCCAGCGCACGCGAGGTCGAGAAGTGCGCGAGCATGATGGCGTCGCAGTGCGCGAGCTCGGGCGCCCGCGCGGCGATCAGCGCGTTGTGCCGGTCGGCGTCGCCCTTGCGTAACGCGTCCATGGCCCCCTCGACGACGATCGTCTCGAGCGTCGCCCCGGCGCCCACCTCGCCGCCCGCCTCTCCGACGAACTGCTCGAACTCCTCCGTCATGGTCAGCACCGACGGCGCGAAGGTCGCGAGCATCCCGATCCGCCGCCCCCGGCCGATCGCCTCCCGGAACATCGCTTCGTTGGGCTTCAGCACGGGGACCGGCAGTTCCCGTGCCATGCGCTCGATCGCCGGCCCGAACGCCGAGCAGGTGACGAGGATCGCCTCGGCTCCGATGCGATGCGCGTAGCCACCGAGTTCGACGAAGCGCTCGAACATGCGCGGCGTCAGCTCATGGTCCTTGGCGCGATCGACCGACAGCGAGGCATCGAGCAGGTCGACGGCCTCGGCCTCGGGCCAACGCGTGGCGAAGGCGCGCTGGATGGGTTCCACGGCGACGGGTGTGCCATGCAGGAGGACGATGCGGGGCTTCTTCGACATGCATCAGGTCTTTCGAAAGGAGTGCGTTTTCAGGAATGCGGCAGGCGGGATACCAAACCACCATCGCCATAGGCCTTGGCCGCGGCGGGCGAGGCGAGCAGCGCCATCCACGCGGCGGCACCGTCGGGGTTCGCGGCATCGGCGAAGATGGCGGCATCGAAGGTGGAGACGGTCTGGACCTCCGCAGGAAACGGACCGGCGACGGCAACGCCGGGGACCGACATCAGTTCGCTTACCTGCTGGATCGCGATGTCGGCCTCGCCGCTCGCGACCTTCTCGCCGGTGAAGCCCATCGGGATCGGGACGGCGCGCGCGTTGACCTCCGCGGCAATACCCAGCCGCTCGATCAGCGCGGTGAAGTAGATGCCGCTCGCACCCGCCCGGGAGTAGGCCACCCTCGCGCCGACCAGAGCCCGCTTGAACGCCTCGACCGTCGAGACGTCAGGCTTCGGCGCGCCCTCGCGGACGCCGACACCCAGGATCGAGTCGGCGAGACAGACGCGGGTCTCGGGACGCACGATGCGGTCGGCGCAGAGCTTGTCCATGGAACCGTTAATGGCGATGACGACGTCGGCACGCTGCCCGTCGGCGATCGACTTCATGATGGCCGTGGTCGGACGCCAGTCGATCTCCAGGCGATAGGGCGATGCGGCCTCGAAGGCCGGTTTCAGCCAGCGATTGACGGCCACCTCGAGGGCGAGACCGCTCATGACGGCGACAGACGACGGCGATGCCACTGGACTTCACTCCTCGCACAACGGACATCGCCAATATAGCGCGATGCAGCCGTGGCGGGCGGCAAAAGTTGATCTATCGACTTTGGCCATCTCCGGGGGCAATCGCATATGACTCAAGGTCCCTCACTTCGTTCGGGATGACACCGGTTTCTGCATCGACGCACCGCGCCAAACCCAACAATAGTGTCATCCCGAACGAAGTGAGGGACCTTTCGTTTCCTCCCTGAAATCCCTGATCCGGACGCTGATGGTAAGTCCTTGCGCACCTGCCCCGTCCAAGACTCAACTGATCGCCAGGGCACGCTACCGCGGCGCAAATTTATAGCGGAAGGTACAGCTCGGCGCGCCCTGCATGATCGTCTGGGCGCGCTCGAGGCTCACCTCGCCCGCACCTGCCGCGACGATGTCGAAATCGGCCGCGCAGATCAGCAGCGCGCCCAGCTCGGGTTCGCCCAGCTCGCGGAAGAACTCGGCGAAGCGGCAGCGCGTCACGTCGATGTCGAGCGCCTCCTTGTCCTGGCGCAGAACCTCGACGTCGACCTCCCGCCCGGAGACCTCACCCCAGACGCTCTGGATGGCGGCCCACTTGCGGCGCGGGCTGCCCTCGATGCCGTCGCCGATGGCGGCGAACAGCTGCTTCGACCAGTCGCGCAAGGCTTGCGTCACGATGGCGTCGGCCTTGTCCTTGCCCAGCTCGGCCCGCAACGCGCGCACCACCGGCACCAGGACCTGGGCCTGCATCCGCGTCTTGTCGAGGAGGGACACCTCGGGATCAACAAGGTATCCGTCGATCACACTCGCCATTCTCGCTCTCCGGCCTCAGTAGCCCGCGGTGCGGTCGACGACTTCCTTGAGCGGGTTGCCGTCGAGGAAGCGGCCAAGGTTTTCCACGAACAGCCGCGCCACGAACTTGTCGCGCTGCGGATGCGGGCCGCCGATGTGCGGCAGCACGACAATGCCCTCGGCCTTCCAGAACGGATGCTCGGCCGGCAGCGGCTCCTGGCGGAAGACGTCGAGCACGGCACCGGCGATCTTCTTGTCCTTCGCCGCCGCGATCAGGTCGGCGTCGACGATCGTGTGGCCGCGGCCGAAGTTGATCAGCCAGGCCGAGGGCTTCATCGCCGCCAATCGCTCGGCGTTGATGAAATTGTCGGTCTCCTTCGTGGCCGGCAGCAGCAGCAGCACGAAGTCGGACTGGGCCAGCACTTCGTTGGTGCGCTCGGCCGGAAACACCTGGGCAACGTTGGCCATCTCGCCCGGCCGGCGCTTGGTGCCGATCACGCGCATGCCGAAGGCCGCGGCGAGTCGCGCCACCTCCTGGCCGATGACGCCGAGACCGAGGATGCCCAGCGTCTTGCCGGTCAGCGGCTGCGGCACGGTGTGCACCCACTTGGCGCTCTTCTGATTCTCGACCGCGATGTGCACCGGCTTGGCGGCATAGAACAGAGCCGCCATGATGTTTTCCGGCATCGATTCGGTGTGCGTGCCGCGGGCGCAGGTGAGCGTGAGGCCCTTGGGCAAGTCGGGCAGCGCCATCCAGCCTTCGACGCCGGCACTCATCGCCTGGGCCCAGCGCAGTTTCGGCATCGACGGCAGCAGGCCCGCCGGCACGCCGCCCGCCATCAGCGCCTCGGTGCGGGCGAGTTGGTCGGCCGTGGGCTTGTCCTTGCGCGACAGCGTGTCGATCGCGACCCGGTCGTCGAGGCCGGCGGCCTTGACGGCATCGAGATAGGCGGCAGGAGAGTCCGTCCACAGCAGGACGTGAGCGCGGTTGGTGGTCATGAAGGCGGCTCCTGGGGCGTCAGGCGAGAGAATGTAGCGGCACCCTAGCACGCCCATCCATCCGGACAGGGAAAAGGCCGGCGGAGTTTCGCCAGCCTGACCGAAAAATAGCCTGAAATCTGCTGAACTGTCAACTTTCACTTTTCTGCCACCCCCGGGCCGCAGAAAGGCTGGTGCATATCGGCCCTACTTGCATAGAATGTGAACCAAGAAGAACACCGTTTTGGAGGCTACGTGTAAGATGACCAAGATTATCCTTCCCCGCCGTCGCGCCCTTATCCTGTCCGGTGGCGCCCTCGCCGCCCCCATGATCGCCTCGGGCGTCGCCCGGGCGCAGGCCGACTGGCCGAACCGGCCGGTGAAGTACATCGTCGTGTTCCCGGCCGGCGGGCCGACCGACACGCTGTCGCGCATCGTCTGCCGCGAGCTCGAGAAGCTCACCAACCAGCAGTTCATCATCGAGAACAAGAGCGGCTCGGGCGGCGTGACCGGCGCCGACCAGATCGCCAAGTCGGCGCCCGACGGCTACACGATCGGGCTCTACACCATCGCCGCGCACGCCATTGCGCCCACGCTCTATGCCAAGCTGCCGTTCGATGCAGCCAAGGACTTCACCGGGGTTTCCATCCTGTGGGAAGTGCCGAACATGCTGATGACCCGGATCGACTTTCCGGCCAACAACATGGCCGAGTTCATCGCGGTGGTGAAAGCCAACCCGGGCAAGTTTTCCTTCGCCTCCTCGGGCCCGGGCACCAGCCCGCAGATCAGCGGCGAGCTCTTCAAGAGCCTGGCCGGCGTCAACATCCTGCACGTGCCCTATCGCGGCAGCGCGCCCGCCCACCAGGACATCCTCGCCGGCCAGGTCGACATGATGTTCGACAACATCCCCGGCCCACTCGGCCTGATGAAGGGCGGCAAGGTGAAGGCCTTCGCGGTGACCTCGGCCAAGCGCCATCCCGCCGCGCCGGACATTCCGACGATCGCCGAGTTCCTGCCGGGCTATGAGATCACCTCGTGGGGCGGCATCTGCGGCCCGGCAAACATGCCGCCCGCGATGGTGGATAAGCTCTCGGGCCTCCTGAAGACGGCGCTGCAGAGTGAGGCGCTCAAGGAGGCGTTCGACAAGCAGGGCGCCGAGCGGATCTGGCTCAGCCCCGCCGACACCGCCAAGTACCGCGCCAACAACGAGGCGCGGCTGGCGCCGGTGATCAAGGCGTCGGGCGCGAAGGTGGAGTGAGGACTTTCTTGTCGCCGTGGGCGTGAGGTAGCTGCAGGCACGACAAGCTCGGTAGAATTGGAAAGACTGTCGTATCGAAGATCGTTCCTAGAGCAGGACCGCACGGCCATGACGATGATCGATGCCTTCCGAAGCAGCGTGTCCCAGACAGCGCCGCGGCCCGACCTCGGACCCGCCCTGCAGGCGCTCTGGTGGGCCCGTCGCGGCGACTGGGCCCGCGCCCATGAATGCGTGCAAAGCCACGAAGGCGAGCCCGACTGCGACCGGGTGCACGCGCACCTGCACCGCCAAGAAGGCGACATGAGCAACGCCGGCTGGTGGTACCGGCGCGTCGGCCGTCCAGTACCCGCCGTGTCGCTGGAAGATGAATGGAACGCTCTGGCAGCTGAGTTGCTGGCCCGGTAGCAGGCTGCCCAAGCGGCTCCTTGCCAGGTGGCTGCGAATTGATCTGAATAACACGTGTGGCTGATATGCCGCAAAGTTGTCGTGTTTTGGCCTATACTCGTCCTAGAAGTTCGTCATCGCAGGAGTCCGATCATCCTTGAAACCGTCCGGTGCGATGTCCTCATCGTCGAAGACAGCACTGTCCAATGCCTCGAAATGGCGGACTATCTCCGCCGCGCCAACCTCAGCGTCGAATCGGCTTTCGATGCCGCGACGGCGATTGCCAGTGCGACCAAATACGAGCCGCGGGTGGTGGTGGTCGACTACAATCTTCCAGATATGACGGGCGTGCAGCTCTCGGAAGCGCTGCGCGCACTGCTGCCTTCGGCTGCCATCCTCATCATGTCGGGACGCATCGACGGGCTGTCCGAGGAAACCCTGCAGGCACTCGGCATCACCGTGTTCGTCAACAAGCCGGTGCCGCTGGGGCCGCTCCGCCAGGCGGTGGTGAAACTGGTCGAAGCCAGCACGAAGGGCGAGAAAGTGCCCAGGGCCAAGGGCTGGCTGTCGACCGGCACCGGCGGCACCCGCCAGTAATCCGGCCAAGGCGCACCAGCACCTCAAAGATCCCTCGCGACGCTCAAGGGCGGGGGTTCCCCCGCCCGAGATGACAAACAGCGTCGGGTCGCACAGCATCAGGTCGAGCGGAACCACCGGAGTCTGATCATGGCAACGAGCGAACTCGCACGGCCGGATTTACCGACCTTCGCCGATCTGCTGCGATCCTTTCCCGGCCAGGCACGCCTCGCCCTCGGAACGCGCGGCGTCCTGTGGGCCACCTTCGCAGGCATCGTCGGTGTGGTCTGCTGCGTCGTGGCCTTCGCCGCGATCGGTCTGTCACTCCACGGTTCCGACATCGATCCGGAGCGGCGCAAGGCGCGCGACGTGCTGACGCTCGACAGCGCAAGCCGCTTGCTGATGCGCAGCATCCTGGCGAGTTCCTCCGCCGGTCAGGCGACCGGCGCGACGCCGATCGCCGGCGCGCCATGGCGCAATTTCACCGAGTCGCTCGTGACGCTGTGCCGCGATTTCGGGTTGGCGCCGCAGACCGCGCTGGCCGCCACCTGCGCCGCGCAGCAGGATTTCATCGATCTACTGGGCCGTGAAATTCGCGCCCTGGACAGCGACCGCAAGCCGATCGACGCCGCCGCGTTGCGCCACCTGCTCCAACTCCGGGACGAGATCACCGAGCTCAGCCTGTCGACGACCCGCACGGCCGACGAGCTGATCGGCAATCTGATCGACGAATTTATCGTGGCACTGTTGGTGCTGACGCTCAGCACCATCGGCTTCGTCTGTGCCGGGCTGGTCCTGATCCTGCTGGTTGGCCGCACGTCGATGGACTATCACGCGCAATGGCGTCGCGCCGCGGAAGCGGCGCAAGAGGCCGGCGCCTCGCGCGACATGTTGAGCGAGGTCGTCGAAGCCCTGCCGGCCGGCGTCGTCGTCTACGATGCCGGCGAGCACCTGTTGATATGCAACTCGGTGGCGCGGACGCTGACACCGGCGCTGCGGCGGCCCGACGCGATCGGCCGGACCTACTCGGAACTGGCGCACGATTCGGCACGTGGACTCGAGGCGGCCGGCATGGGGCCGCAGCCGGTCCAGGAGTGGATCGAGCGTTTCCGCAGCAGGACCACGTTGCGCACGCGCCAGGCCGACGACGGGCGGTGGTTCGACTGGTCGGAGAAGGGCACGCCGGGCGGCCTCACGGTCGGTCTGCGGGTCGATGTCACCGACATCAAACAGCACGAATTCGCGCTGGAAAAAGCGCGCACCGAACAGGCGAACGCGCGCGCGCGCTACCAGTCGCTGGTCGATACGATGGTCGACGTGGCCTACACGCTCGACGTCGAGACCGGGAAGTTCACCTTCGTCAACGCCGCCGTTGCCGACCTGTTCGGCGTGCCGCCGGAGAAGTTCGTCGGTTCCCACTTCCTCACTCATATCGCACCCGAATCGATCGACCGGGTGCGGAGTCAGACCACCCGCGAATACCGTCCGGACGACCTCGGCACCTTCGCCCGCTTTTCGATGGTCGCGGCGGGCGGCGCGGTGCGTAATGTCGAAGTGCGGGCGCGCCGCTGGGTCGATGACCAGGGACGAATCGTCAGCACCGGCGTGATCCGCGACGTCGAGGAGCGGGTCCAGCTCGAACGGCGGCTCGACTCGGAGATGAATCGTTTGCGCTCTATCGTCGAATCGGGCGGCGCGCTGATCGTCCTGGTCGACCGCGCACTGAACGTGGCAATGGTCAACAGCGGCTTCACCGCCCTCACCGGCATTCCCGCCGCCGATGCCGTCGGCCGCCCGCTGCAGGACATCCTGCCCTGCCCGCTCAATCCCGAACGCACCAAGCGCTCCCGCTTTGCCGTCAAGCGGCGCGATCCCTCGGGCCGCGAGCGGCTGATCGCGATCACGGCGACACCGGCCACCGATGCCGACGGCGCGGTGAGCAACATCATGTTGCTGGGCGTCGACGACACAGAACGCCGCGAGGCCGAGCAGGCGCTCTACAACGCCGAACGCTTCGCCACCGTGGGCGAGATGGCTGGCACCATGGCGCACGAGATCAGCCAGCCGCTCCAAGTGATCAACATCGCCTGCGCCTCGGCGCTCGACGAGTTCGCCGTGGCGTTGGAGCGAGGCGACCAGCCGGACCCTGCCTTCGTGCAGGGCAAGCTCGACCGCATCGCCCAGCAGGTCGAGCAGGCCAGCCGCATCATCGGCGACCTGCGTGCCTTCGTGCGCGGCACCTCTTCCAACACGTCCGAGCCGTTCGATCCGAACGAGGCAGTCCGCCGCGCCATCGACCTCACCGGCCACGGCGTGCGCGAAGCCGGCATGACGCTTCAGGAGGGACTGAACCCGCAATTGCCCACGGTGCTGGGCGACGCCGGGCATCTGGCGCAGGTGCTGGTCAACCTGATCAACAATGCCCGCGATGCCGGCGGCGCCGCCATTTCGATCGCCACGGGCACGGTGCAGGAGAATGGCCGGACTTTCGTGCGGATCGCCGTCGAGGATTCAGGACATGGCATTCCCAGCGAGATCCTGCCCAAGCTTTTCACGTCGTTTGTGACCACCAAGCCGAGCGGCAAGGGCACCGGCCTCGGGTTGCGCATCTGCCGCCGCATCCTGGAAGAGATGGGCGGGCGCATCTCGGCCGCCAATCGCGCCGAGGGCGGCGCCCGCTTCGAGATCATCCTGCCGAGCTAGTCCTTCGTTCCTCGTCCTTCGTTCCTCCTGGCGAGCCGCCCTGAAAGCGAATGCCGACCAGTCTTGGGGCCGCTACAATCGCGTCAACACGACGATGCAAAAAAAAGCGGGGAGGCCGGGCGATGGCTTACAAGATCATGATTATGGGAGCGTCCTACGGGTCGCTGCTCGCCTCGAAGATTCTCTTCGGCGGCCATTCCGTGCATCTCATCTGCCTGCCGCCCGAGGCCGATCTGATCAATGCCGAAGGCTTTCGTGTGCGCATCCCGATCCGCGGCCGCAAGGACCCGATCGAGATCGATTCACGCAAGCTGCCGGGCAAGGTGACGGCCGGCGGTACGGCGGGCGTAAACCCGGCCGATTACGACCTCATCGGGCTCGCCATGCAGGAGCCGCAATACCGCTCGCCGGGGGTGCGCGAACTGCTGGATGCCGTGGGCAAGTCCAAGGTGCCCTGCATGTCGATCATGAACATGCCACCGCTGCCCTACGTGCGGCGCATCGCTGGCCTCGATCACGACCTGCTGAAGCCCGCCTATACCGACGCCACCGTGTGGGACGGTTTCGATCCCGAGCGCCTCACCTTGAACAGCCCCGATCCGCAGGCGATCCGCCCACCGGAAGAAAAGGTCAATGTCCTGCAGGTGACGCTGCCGACCAACTTCAAGGTTGCACGCTTCAAGGACGAGAAGGCCACCGCCATCCTGCGCCAGCTCGAGAAGGACATCGAAGCGGTGCGATTCGAGGCCCCCGAAGGCAGGATCGAACTGCCGGTGAAGCTCCGCGTCTACGACTCGATCTTCGTGCCGCTGGCCAAATGGGCGATGCTGCTCTCCGGCAATTATCGCTGCGTGACCAAGGATGGCATGCGGACTGCGCAGGAAGCGGTCCATAGCGACATCGAGACGTCGCGCTCGGTCTACAATTTCGTCAACGACTTGTGCGTCAGGATCGGCGCTGATCCGAAGGATCTCGTGCCGTTCGAGAAATACGCCGCCGCGGCCCAGAGCCTGGTGCGTCCGGCGTCGGCGGCGCGCGCTCTCGGCAATGGCGTGCCCAACATCGAGCGTGCCGACAAGCTGGTGCAGCTCATCGCGCGGCAGAAGGGCCTCAGCCATCCGGCGATCGACGCCGGCGTCGCCCTGGTCGATGCACGCCTGGACGCCAATCGCAAGAAGGCAGCCGCCTGACTGGTGCCGCCGCGCGGCGGCGCGCTGCGGTCGGGCTGGGGCGTACCGATGTGCCCGGCTGAAACAGTCTTCACCGACGCCGACCATGTCCTGATCCCGAAGTTCTCGATCTACAGCCCCTGGGTCGAGACGGCGATGGATGCCTGTGGCGACTATCCCGGCGCCCGCTTCGAGATCATCCTGCCCAGCCAATAGGCCCGTTCATTTCGAGTCGGGCAGCAACCCTTTGGGGAATGCCGCGTTCAAGGTGGATCGTATTCCAGAAGGGAATCCCACCCATGCGCCTCCGCATCCTGACAACCGTGTCTATCGGCCTCATGGCCGCAGCCTGCCAGAACACCGAGACCAGCAGAATAAATGCCTCCACCGGCAGTGGTCTCTATGCGTCGTCCAACCAGGCTTGCACCGACTATGGCTTCGTGCCCAACACGGCGGCCTACAGCCGCTGCGTGAGCAGCGAGCAACAGGCCCGCGCCAGCTACCGCGCCACGCCGGGTTATGCCCCCGCGATGATCTCCAACGACGCGCGCAACGCTTGCAACTCCTACGGCCTGACGATCGGCTCGGCGCCCTACGATCGCTGCGTGGCGCGCGAAGTCGACGCCCGTACCTACCGCGACGCCGCCGCCGCTCCGGCCTATCGGGTCGACTCCCAGGGTTATAGGGTCGATGGCCAAGGCTATCGCGTCGACGCCAACGGTTATCGCCTGCAGACCTCGGCGGCCCCCGTCCCGGCATACCGCACTGATGCTGCCGGCTACCGGATCGATGCCGAAGGCTATCGCGTCGATGCCAGCGGCTACCGCCTGGCCGGCCAGCCCACGCCATACTACCAGCCGGCGCCGGCCTACCAGCCTGGCCCGGGCTACCAGCCAGCTTACTACCCGCCGGCTGAAGTTCAGGCGCGGGTGGTGACGCGCGACGAATTCGGCAACCGCTACGACTCGCAGGGCAACCGGATCAACGAGAGCGGTCAGGTCATCCCGATGCGCGAGAGCCGTTACTAGCCGACGACCTCGAACAGGCGCGCCCGATGCGCGCCTGAGTGCTAGGGTGGAGCGGCCATGAGCCGCTCTGCCGTCATGCCTTTAAAAATCCTGATAGCCGGTGCCACGGGCCTCGTCGGCTATGCAGCCATGAAACACTTCGCGTCCGAAAAGGGCTGCGAGGTGATCGTGCTCTCGCGTCGACGGCCTCACGAGACCTACGGCGCACGCTGGTCGCAACTCGACCTTACCGATTCCGATGCCTGTGCACGGGCCGCACCCGCCTTCAAAGGCGTTACTCACCTCGTCTACGCCGCCCTCCACGAGCGGCCGGGACTGGTCGCGGGTTGGCAGGAAGACGAGCAAATCCACACCAATGAGCTGATGCTCAGAAATCTGTTCGCACCGCTGGAGCGCGCGGCGCCAGGACTAAACCATGTAACGCTGCTACAGGGGACGAAGGCTTACGGCGTGCACGTCCGGCCGCTGCTCGTGCCAGCGCGCGAGAATCGCTCGGAGATGCACGAGCAGCCGAACTTCTACTGGAACCAGGAGCGCTACCTGCGCGAGACGCAGAAGGGCAAATCATGGGCCTGGTCGATCCTGCGGCCGGTGCTGATCGTAGGCGATTCGGTCGGCAGCGCCATGAACGTGATCCCGGCGCTGGGCGTATACGCCGCAATGATGCGCCGCGCCGGCAAGACCAGGCTGGATTATCCCGGCGGCGTCGGCCGCGTGGCGCAGGCGGTCGATGCCGACCTGCTGGCACGCGCCATCGCCTGGGCAGGCCATTCCGATACGGCGCGGAACGAGATATTCAACGTCACCAACGGCGACGTGTTCGTGTGGCCCAACGTCTGGCCCGCCATCGCCGACGCGCTGGGCTTTGAGGCCGGCGAGCACGTGCCGCTGTCGCTCGATCGCGAGATTCGGCCTCGCGAGGCCGAATGGGCGGAGATTTGCGCCGCTTCAGGGCTGAAGTCCGGCACGTTAAAGGACTTCGTCGGGCTCTCGTTCGAATATGCCGACTACACGATGGGCTTCGGCCGCGACAGGCCGGGGCCGCCGGCGCTGGTATCGACCATCAAGCTGATGCAGGCGGGCTTTACCGAGGTGATGGACACCGAGGCGATGTTCCGGAAGTGCTTCGCCCAGATGCAGGCGAAGAGGTTGTTGCCGCCGCGGGAAGTCTGACCGCCGTCAAGAATCGTGCGCGAATCCCATCAGAACCGATCCGGCCTGAACGGCGCCAGGTCGACGGTGGTGGGTTTTCCGGTCACCAGCTCGGCCACCAGCTTGCCGGTGATGCCCGCCATGGTGAGCCCGAGATGATCATGGCCGAAGGCGAAGAACACGTCCCTGTGGCGCGGCGACCGGCCGATCACCGGTTTTGAATCCGGATGCGACGGCCTGGGGCCCATCCATTGCGAGGCTGGTTCGCCTGTCAGGCCCGGCAGGAGCTGCCTGGCATGGCGCATCACCATGTCGGCATTGCGCATATCAGGCGGAGCATCGGGCGCGGCGAATTCAGCCACGCCGCTGGCGCGAATACCCTCGTGCATGTCGGCAAGCGAGATGCTGCGATCTACCGAGGTGATGGCGCGCCGGAGCTCGAACCCCGGGTTGGCGAACATGACGTGATAGCCGCGTTCGGCCTCGAGCGGCACCGAGGTGCCGAGCTGGGCCGCCAGTGACCGTGACCAGACTCCTGCCGCGATCACCACGGTCTCGACGTCGATCAGACCACTGCCCGTCACGATATGGGTCGGTCCCTCGCTGCCGATCTCGAAGCCCTTGACCTCGGCGTTCACGATCTCGCCGCCGCGGCGCACGAAATCCTGGCTGAGCGCGGTGCACAGGCGGAAGGGATCGACCGTACGATGAACATCGGGCAACGACACGGCCTTGACGACGCTTTTCGCCAGCGCGGGTTCGATCTGGCGTGCCTCGTTGCCGTCGAGGATGTCCATATGAACGCCATGACGGCGGCGCAGATCCAGCGCATAGGCGGCACCTTCGAAGGCCTGCTGGCTCTCGAACGTCATGAGGAGACCGTCGTCCTTCATCCATTGTTCGGCGCCGGCATCCTCGATCAACGGGGCATAGCCCTCATGAACATGCACCAGGAGCGAGTTGCGCGCCGCGGCGATTTCCTCGACGCGAGAGCGGCGAGAATTGGCAATGGAACCCAGGAACCAGGGCAATGCCCTGGGCACATGACTCCAACGCAACTTCAGCGGCGACTCGGGATCGAGCAGCATCCTCGGCACCTTCTTCAGGATGCCCGGCATCGAGAACGGTACGCACGAGGCGGTGCCGAAGCTGCCGGCGTTGCCGAAGGAAGCGCCGCGGCCCGGCTCGCCCTTCTCGACAAGCCGAACCTTGAAACCTTCGCGTTGCAGATGAAGCGCGCAACAGACGCCGACCAAGCCGGCGCCTACCACTGTGACGGTCCTGAGCCCCTTCGACACCAACGCCTCCCCTGCTCTCGCCCCTCCCGCAACTCTAGCACCACCTCATTGCCCATAAGGAAGGCGCCATCGACCCCGACGGCAATTCAGTGATCTACCAGACCTGCGGCGCGCCGCAGAACATGGGGCACTACTGCGACAAGGAGGTCGACGCCTGGCACCAGGAGGCGCGGATCGCCACCGACCCGGCGGCCCGGAAGGCCGCGTATGCGAAGATCACCAGCCGCTTCCTTGCCGACGGCTGGATCTTCTACCTCTTCCATCCGCAGGTCCTGATCGCCTATGTCGACCGGCTGGAAGGCTTTACGCAGAGGCCTGACGGGCTGGTGCGGGTGATCGGGCTCAAGCTCAAGTAGGCCCATCGAGGTTGAACCGCCGCGGCGGATGGGTGCATCGTCCGTCGCATGACCAAACGCAAATTGAACGTCGCCGTCGTCGGCGCCGGCATGGGCGGGCTGGCGGCCGCCGCGGCGCTCCGGCTCAAGGGCGTCGACGTCACGGTCTACGAGCAGGCGAAGCAGTTCGCGCGCGTGGGCGCCGGCATCCAGATCGGCTGCAACGCCATGCATGTGCTGCGCGGTCTCGGCCTGGAGCAGCGGCTGCGGTCCCAGACCTTCTACCCGCGCTCGTGGAACAACCGCGACTGGCGCACCGGCGAAGTCATGTTCGACATGATCTTCGGCCCCTCGGCCGAGGCGAAATACGGCGCGCCGTATCTCCTGGCCCATCGCGGTGACCTGCATGAGGCGCTGCCGAGCATCGTGCCGGCCGACGTGATCCGTCTCGACCATCGGCTCACCGGCGTCGAACCCACGGGCACAGGCGTGCGGCTCGGTTTTGCCAACGGCGTGAACGTCGAGGCCGATGCCGCGATCGGTGCCGATGGCGTGCATTCGGTGATGAAGAAGATCCTGTTCGGCGAGGACACGCTCAACGTCACCGGGCGCATCGCCTATCGCACGACCTATCCGGCGGCGCGGCTGGGAGGCTTCGAGATGGACGAATGCGCGAAATGGTGGGGCGAGGATCGCCACATCGTCATGTACTACGTGAAGCCCGATCGCTCGGAAGTCTACTTCGTCACCAGCCAGCCCGAGCCCGACTTCGGGCTGGAATCGTGGTCCGCCGAGGGCGATGTCGAGGTTCTGCGTGCGGCGTTCGAAGGCTTTCATCCCACGGTGCAACGCGTGCTGGCTGCCTGCCCTTCCGTGCACAAACGCGTGCTGGTCGATCGCGAGCCGCTCGAGCGCTGGGGCGAGGATCGCGCAGTGCTGCTCGGCGACGCCGCCCATCCCATGACGCCCTACATGGCGCAGGGCGCGGCGATGGCGATCGAGGATGCGGCGGTGCTGTCGCGCTGTCTCGAAGGCGCCGAGCCGGAGGGAGTGGCCGCGGCGCTGGCGAGATACGAGGCGACGCGGACGGAACGCACCTCACGCATGCAACTCACGTCACGCCAGAACGCCTGGGGCAAGGGCGCGACGGAAACCGACTGGGTGTATGGCTACAATGCCTGGACGGCACCGTTGGCCGGCACGCCGTCTCAGACCGTGTGAAGGCTGGCCGTGTGACTGCAGGCCGTCAGGCGCTCGGGCTTGCGGCAGCCTTGAGGCGTTCCCACGGCCGACCGGCAATCCGCTTGAGCAGGGAGACCGGGCCGCTCGGCGTCGGGTTCGAGCCGGGGTGCGGGCGCGGCCCCTTGACGCGGCCGACCCAGCGATCGTCGGGCTCGTAACCCGGCGACTGCAGTAGTCTCGGGAACTTCCAGCGAAAGGCGGCGGCCAGGGTCGGCGTGAACTCGCGCTTCCATTGGGCGACGTCGCCCGAGCGGACATGCTTGTGGCTGCGACCGAGATTGCCGAACAGGCTGTATTGCCAGAAGCGGCGGCGGCAGACCTGCTGCTCGGCCGCGTCGAAGCCGAGGAAATTCATGACCCCGGACCAGTATTTCATCTCGGTATCCAGCCGCAGCTTTTCGTAGCGGGCCTCGAAGCAGTTGGCCCGACCGTAGCGCCACTGCTGCATGTCGCGCAGGGTGCTGAACGTCGAATTCTCCATCTCGAACACGTATTGTTCGTGGCGGGTCGCGAAGGCGTTCAACCGGCGCTGGTAGGTGATGTTGTCGTAGCCCGGCACGGGCTCATGCAGCCAGGTCTCGCCGGATTTGCAGTGATAGTGCATGGCGGAGATGAGCACGTCGCGCGGATCGCGGATGAGATGCAGAATCCGCACATCGTCGCGATCGAGGAGGTCGGAATGGCCGCGGAAATCGGAATCGTAGTTGAACAGCACGAACGGCGGCTTGAGAGCTTCCGCCAGATTCTCGCGCTCGGCCCAATAGTCGACGTAGGTCGCCCCGAGGTCCTCGGCGATCGCCTTGAACACGGTGGCCATCCAGACTGTGCCGGTCTTGTGGTGCGTGGCGATAACGACGTTGCTCTTCATTTTACTCCAACCGGTGGTACGACTCACCCACGGCTATCCATCCCCACGCCTGGGCCGGTTATGTCGGCAGGACGACGACTCCACTCGCCGTCCTGACATCTACAAAATAGCAGCGACCCGCGGTGGAAATCCAGCACGCCGTTGCCCCTGACTCGGGCAAAGCAGCAAAGTGCGTGCCACAGGGCACGCCAGTGCAATATTCCAATGCAAAAGGAAATTCACTGCAAAAAGAAGCCCGCCGCGGCACGATCGTGAGATCG
>CAMARK010000042.1 GCA_945860205.1 Reyranella massiliensis 521
TCTTCCTCTCCCCTTCGCGGACTCCGCGAAGGGGAGGAGAATGGCCTTACAGCGAGGGCTTAACTTCCTCGATATCGAAGCATTCGATCACGTCGCCGACCTTCATGTCTTCGTAGTTCTCGAACGCCATACCGCACTCGAAGCCGTGCTGGACTTCGCGGACTTCGTCCTTGAAGCGACGCAGCGTCTTCAGCGTGCCTTCGTGGATCACCACGTTGTCGCGCAACAGGCGGACCTTGGCGCCGCGCTTGACCATGCCGTCCGTGACCATGCAGCCGGCGACGTTGCCGGCCTTGGTGATGCGGAAGACTTCGCGGATCTGCGCGTTGCCGATGAGGGTTTCCTTGTAGGTCGGGTCAAGCAGGCCGAGCATCAGGGCCTGCATGTCCTCGGTGACCTTGTAGATGATGCTGTAGTAGCGGATGTCGATCTTGTCGCGCTTGGCGATCTCACGTGCCTGCGGATTGGCGCGCACGTTGAAGCCGATGAGCAGAGCGCCCGACGCCTTGGCGAGCGTGATGTCGGCCTCGCTGATGCCGCCGACGCCGCTGTAGACGACACGGGCCGCCACTTTCTCGGTGGAAAGCCGCGAGATCGCGCCCGCCAATGCCTCGGCAGAGCCCTGCACGTCGGCCTTGATCAGGACCGGCAGGTCCTTGGCGGTACCTTCACGGATGCCCTTCATCATTTCTTCCAGCGTGCCGCGGCCGCCGGCGACCTTGGCAAGCTGGTTCTGACGATCGCGGCGCACGCGGAAGTCGGCGATCTCGCGCGCACGCGCCTCGCTCTCCACCACATGGAACTCGTCACCCGCCTGCGGTGTGCCGTCGAGACCCAGGATCTCGACCGGAACCGACGGCGCGGCGCTCTGCACGCCAACGCCGTGATCGTCGACCAGGCGGCGTACGCGGCCCCACACGGCGCCGGCGACGAGAACGTCGCCGACCTTGAGCGTGCCGCGCTGGACCAGCACCGTCGCCACCGAGCCGCGACCCGGGTCGAGCTTGGCTTCGACCACGACGCCGTCGGCCATCCGGTTGTGATTGGCCTTCAGCTCGAGCACTTCGGCCTGCAGGAGGATCGCTTCCTCGAGCTTGTCGAGATTCATCTTCTTGGTCGCCGAGACCTCGATCGCCTGGACGTCGCCGCCCAGCGCTTCGACCTGGATCGCCTCGCGCAGCAGTTCGTTCTGAACGCGGCTCGCGTCCGCGCCCTGCTTGTCCATCTTGTTGATGGCCACGATCAGCGGCACACCCGCCGCCTTGGCGTGAGCGATCGCTTCCTTGGTCTGCGGCATGACGCCGTCGTCGCCGGCCACTACCAGGACGACGATGTCCGTCACCTTGGCACCGCGGGCACGCATGGCGGTGAACGCCTCGTGGCCCGGCGTGTCGAGGAAGGTGATCTTCTGGCCCGAGGCCAAAGTCACCTGATAGGCGCCGATGTGCTGGGTGATGCCGCCGGCCTCGTGCGCCGCCACATCGGTGGCGCGCAGTGCGTCGAGCAGCGAGGTCTTGCCGTGGTCGACGTGGCCCATGATCGTGACCACCGGCGGCCGCGACTCCAGCGTCTCGTCGGCGTCGACGGTCTCGGCGAGGCCGGTCTCGACGTCGCCCTCGGCGACGCGCTTGAACTTGTGGCCCATCTCCGTCACCACCAGCTCGGCGGTGTCGGCGTCGATCGCTTGGTTAATGGTGGCCATCACGCCCATGCGCATCAGCGTCTTGATGACGTCGGCGCCGCGTTCGGTCATGCGCGCGGCGAGTTCCTGGACCGTGATGGTCTCGGGAATCGTGACCTCGCGGTAGACCTTCTGCTGGCCGTCGTCGGCATTCTGCTGGCGGCGCTCGCGCTCGAGCCGGCGGCGCATCTGGGCGGCTGAACGGCTGCGGAAGTCGTTCTCGCCCTCGACCGCGCGGCCGACGTCGATCTTGTCGGAGCGGCGCTTGGGCGCCTCGCGGCGCGCACCCGGCGGCTGCGGCAGGCGCTTGTTGAGGACGGGCCGCATCGGCGGCCGACGCAGCAGCGTCGATTCGGTGGCCTGTGTCGTTCCCGGCGCGCCGGGAGGACGGCGAACGAGAGGAGCCGCAGGCGCAGCCGCACTCTGGGCGCCGGACTCGATCTCCTGCGCCTGACGCGCGATCGTCGTCTGCGGCGAGGCGGTGGCCGCCTGGTCGAGACGCTTCTGCACCAGGACATCGGCCTTGCGCTTGATCTCGTCCTCGGTCTTCTTGCGCACTTCTTCTTCGGCCAGACGCTTGCGGTGCTCGTCGTCCGACTTCTTGCGCGCCTCGTCCTCGATGGCACGACGGGCGGCGTCCACGGCCGCACGCTGGCGGGCGACCTCGGCGTCCTTGTTGGCGTCGACCAGGGCGCGGGTGCGCGCTTCCTTTTCTTCCTCGGTGAGGGTGCGCAGCACGATGCCGCGGCCGCCGGAACCGCTGCTCGGACGCGCCGGCGGAGCCGAGCGAGAGGGCGGCGCGGCAGGGGGCGCACTGCCACCCAGCTTCAGGGTCCGTGCTGTCGGCGCCGGAGACGGCGCTTCGGGCACGGGCGCCGGAGCAGCAGCAACCGGAGCAGGCGCCGGTGCCGCAGCGCCAGGGGTCCGCTTGACCGGCTTCTTGACCTCGACCGTCACCGCGCGCGTCCGCCCGTGCGAGAATTTCTGCCGCACTTGGGTCGCATCCGCCTTGGCCGCAGCGCCGCTACGCGCCGTGGTCGAGAGGGTCAGTGGCTTGGTGGCCTTGGTCTCTTCTTTTTGTTCCGTCATATCGCGTGTTGTCCTTGGTCCGCTCCGGCCCGTCAACCGGCGCTATTCAGCCGATACCCGCGCCACCGCGCTGCACCGACCGCAATTCGTTGAATGAACTCGCCGCCCGCGTCATCGCGGGCAACCGCCACATAGACCGCCTGCTCGCGGCCAAAGAGGCCGCCCAGCGACGTTGCATCTCCCAGCCGCGCGAGCGGCAGGCCGGTGGCGGTAAGCTTGCCCAGCCCGTCGCCGTCGGCCTCGTCGGCCACGACCAGCAACCCTACCCGGCGCTGGGCGATCATCTGCTCGACCTTCACGAAACCCGCCACGGCCCGGCCGGCCCGGCGCGCCCGGCCGAGATCGGCCAACGGCCGCTCCAGCAGGAGCCGCTCGACCCGCTCGGCGAGGTCGGCGGGCGCCCTTACGGCGGCCCGCGCGGCCTTGGAGAACAGATTCTTTTCTACGGCGCGCTCGAGCGCCGCCCGCTCCGCCCGGACCCACAGACCACGACCCGGCAGCCGCCGCGCCAGATCGGGCACGACCTCGCCTTCCGGCCCGACGACGAAGCGGATCATCCGCTCCGGCGTTCCTTCCGTGCCGGTCGCGATGCAGGTGCGCATCGGTCCCGGCGCGGCAGGCACCGTAAGGTCAGATTGGGTCATGGTGACGGCAGGCATCAAGGTCGGCGGTCTCCGTTCAGGCCTTGGCCGCTTCGGCGGCCGGGGCGGCCTCGTCGGCGAACCAATGCTCGCGCGCCTTCATGATGATGGCGTTGGCGGTGTCGTTATCCATGGCGCTCTCGCCCACGATCTCGCGCAGCTCGTCCGAGGCGAGGTCGGCGAGGTCGTCGAGCGTCTTCACGCCCGCGTCGCCCAGCGCCACGAACATCGCCAGGGTCAGGCCCTCGGCATTGCGCACTTCCGCGCTGATGCCCAGCGCTTCCAGGCGCGAGGCAAGCTCGGCGTCGCGCTTTTCGATGAACTCGCGGGCACGGCGCTGCAGCTCGGTGGCGATCTCCTCGTCGAAACCCTCGACGGTGGCGAGATCCTCGACAGCGGTGTCGGACACATCCTCGACCGATCCGTAGCCCTCGGCGACCAGCAGGTGGGCGATCACGTCGTCGACGTCGAGCGCCAGCTTGAACAGGTCGGTGCGCTCGCGGGTTTCCTTCTGGCGGCGCTCGCTTTCCTCGGTCTCCGTCATGATGTCGATTTCCCAGCCGGTGAGCTGGGAGGCGAGCTTGACGTTCTGGCCGCGGCGTCCGATGGCGAGGCTGAGCTGGTCATCGGGCACGACGACCTCGGTCTTGTTCTTTTCCTCGTCCATCAGCACCTTGCTGACCTCGGCCGGCGCCAGTGCGTTGACGATGAAGTTGGCGGTGTCCTGCGACCACGGAATGATGTCGACCTTCTCGCCCTGCAGCTCCTGCACCACGGCCTGGACGCGGCTGCCGCGCATGCCGACGCAGGCGCCGATCGGGTCGATCGAGCTGTCGTGGCTCAGCACCGCGATCTTGGCACGGCTGCCGGGATCGCGGGCCACGGCCTTGATCTCGATGATGTTGTCGTAGATTTCCGGCACTTCCTGCATGAACAGCTTGGCCATGAACTGCGGATGGCTGCGCGACAGGAAGATCTGCGGACCGCGCGGCTCCTCGCGCACGTCGAAGATGTAGGCGCGAACGCGGTCGTTGACGCGCAGGCTCTCGCGCGGAATCGTCTCGTCGCGGCGGATCACGCCTTCGGCGCGCTGCAGGTCGATGGTGATGTTGCCGTAGTCGACGCGCTTGACCACGCCCGACACGATCTCGCCGATGCGATCCTTGAACTCTTCGTACTGGCGCTTGCGCTCGCTCTCGCGCATCCGCTGCGTGATGACCTGCTTGGCGGTCTGGGCGGCCACGCGGCCGAAGTCGATCGGCGGCAGTTCGTCGGTCAGGAAATCGCCGACCTGGGCCTCGGGATTGCGGCGCTGGGCCTCGACGAGCGGCACCTGGGTGTTCTCGTTCTCGATCGGGTCAGCGACCTGCATGTAGCGCAGCAGCTTGATCTCGCCGGTCTTGCGGTCGATCTCGGCACGGATGTCGTGCTCCAGCCCATACTTGGCACGGCCGGATTTCTGGATGGCCTGCTCCATCGCCTCGAGCACTTCCTCGCGCTCGATGCCCTTTTCGCGCGCGACCATATCGGCCACTTGCAGCATCTCCAGGCGCGGAATGTCGGCAGTCGTTGCCATGTTTCTGTTCCTCTTGCTTCTATCGTGTTCGTTCGTGTCGTTCAGTGAGCCTGCCCGGCGCCCTGATTGGCCAGGCGATGTTCCTCGATCAGCGCGTCAGTCATCTCGAGCTTGGCCCGCGAGACGGCCGACAGCGGCACGCCGGTCTCCTGACCGTCCTCGAGACGGAGCTTCACGATGCCGTCCTCGAGGCCCAGCAGCGTGCCCTTGAAGCGGCGGCGGCCCTCGACCGGCTCGGCGGTCTCGAGGCGGGCCATGTGGCCCGTCCAGCGCGCATAATCCTTGGGTCGGGTGAGCGGCCGGTCGATGCCGGGCGAACTCACCTCCAGCGTGTAGGCGCTGGTGATCGGGTCCTCGACGTCCAGTACCGCAGATAGGGCGCGTGAGACGCCGGCGCAATCCTCGACGTCCATCGGCCGGCCATCGGCGGGCTCGACCATGATCTGAAGAGTGCCGCCACGGCTGAGCGCAACGCGAACCAGCTCGTAGCCCATGCCGACGATGGTCGGGGCGACGATGTCTTCGAGTCGACGCAGCAGGTCGGTCACGCGGCGGAGCTTCTCGACGTTATGGGCAGCGGGGTTTCGGCAAATGAAAAGAGCGGGTTTTTGGCCCACTCTTTTTGTTTGGCTCGTCCCGCGAACCCGATGAGGATGGCGCGGATATAAGCGCAGTGCCGCCAACTGGCAAGCTTTTCCCGCATCCAGGCAGGTTCTTATTGAGGCCCGAAAACCGCCAGCACGGGCCTCTCAACCGTGAAAAGATCGGCCCCGAGCAGGAGGACTGACGTGAGGGCGGGAGAGTTGAAGGCGGGCGGGTTCTACCACGGCTGGTGGGTGGTCTTTTGCACCTTTGTCATGGCCCTCTACGGGTGGGGTCTCGGCTTCTATGGGTTGAGCCTATATCTGGTAGCGCTCAGCAAAATCCATGGCTGGTCGCCAGCCACCATCTCGGCCGGTATCACCTTCTTCTACATATCCGGCGCCTTCCTTGTGATGCAGGTCGGCGACGCCATCCAGAAAAGAGGCGCGCGGATCGTTGTCCTGGTCGGCGTCGGCCTGATGGGGTTGGGCGTGCTGGGTCTCACGGTGATCGAACAGCCCTGGCAACTCTACCTCGCGTTCCTGCTGATGATCCCGGGCTGGGCCGCCCTGGGAGGTGCCGCGATCAACACCATCATCGCCCAGTGGTTCAACCGCCGCCGCGGCCTGGCCGCCAGCCTGGCGCTGAACGGCGCCACCTGCGGCGGCCTGCTGTTCGCGCCGGCCTTCGCCTGGGCGATCGATACGCTGGGCTTCGCCAAGGCTTGCATCGCCGCGGTCGTCATCGTGTTGGCCACCCTGTGGCCGCTGGCGGCTTTCGCGCTGCGCCCGCGCCGGCCCGAGGAGCACGACGCCGGCGACGAGCACGACGCCTCGGTCGAACCGGAAGGCACCCCGAGGAGCCGGGCCCAGTTCCTGCGCGAGCCGCGCTATCTCACGATGGTCGGCGCCTTTTCGCTGGGCCTGCTGGCGCAGATCAGCTTCATCGCCCATCAGGCGGCCTTTCTCGAGCCGACGCTCGGCCTGAAAGAGGCCGGCCTGGTCGTCAGCGTCACTGCCTTGTCGGCCCTGGTCGGGCGCTTCTCGGTCGGCCTGGTGATCGACCATATCGACCGCCGCGGCGCCACCTCAGCCAACCTCGCGGTGCAGGTCGTGGGCATGATCGTACTGCTCTCGACCTCGTCGGTGTTCGGTCTCTATCTCGGCTGCATCCTGTTCGGCTTCGGCGTCGGCAACCTGATCACGCTGCCCGGCCTGATCGTGCAGCAGGAATTCCCGCGCCGTGATTTCGCTCGCGGTGTCAGCCTGAACGTCGCGATCACCCAGCTCGTGGCAGCCATTGGGCCGTCGATCCTGGGCGTGCTGTACGGCCTGTCGGGCGATTATCGCACCTCGCTGATCGCCTGCCTGGTGCTGCAGGTCGCCGCCGCCGTCCTGGTGCTGCTGCGACCCGGTCCCCGGCCTATCGACGCCTGAAGCGCAGGAACGCCGGCTGGTGGCCGGCCAGCATCTTCTGTTCGTAGCGCGTCGGCGGCCAATCGGCCGGACGTTGGCGCCAGTCGGCCGGACGCTCGGCCAGCCATTCGAACGCGGCATGTGTAAAAGCTTGCTCGATCATCCACGGCAGATAACTCGGATCGTCTGTCGCCAGCCGCAGCTCGGTGCCAGGCTTCAGCAGTCGTGCCAGCACGTCGAGATTGGCGCGCTGCACGAAGCGCCTCTTGTGATGGCGGCTCTTGGGCCAGGGGTCGGGGAACAGCACGAAGGCGCGGGACAACGAAGCGTCGGGCAGCGCCTTCATCACCAGCATCGCGTCGTCGGTGAACAGGCGAATGTTCTCCACGCCCTCGCGCTCGACATGAGCGAGGCACTTGGCGACGCCGTTGATATAGGGCTCGCAGCCGATCAGCCCGACCTTCGGATGTTCCTTGGCCTGCCAGACGAGATGCTCGCCAGCCCCGAAGCCGACCTCGAGCCACACGCCATCGGCCGGCAGCGCGCCGCCGAAAAGACCCGCCAGATCGATCTTTTGCGGCTCCGGTGGCACGACGACCGTGAGGCGCGGCAATAGCGTCACGAGCAGCGATTGCTGCCCGTCGCGCAGTTTCTTGCCGCGGCGCCGACCGTAGAGGGTGCGCTCGCGGACGTCGCTCACATGATCACGTCGATGAGGTATGGACCTTTTTGCGACATGGCGTAGGTGAGCTGCTTGGTGAGCTCCTCGAGATTGGTCGCCTTGCCGGCCGGAACGCCCATGCCCTTGGCAAGATCGGTGAACTGGAGCGTCGGCCGGTCGAGAGTCAGCATGTCGATGGCGCGCGGCCCGGGATTGGCAGCGCCGACATCGGCGAGCTGGCTGTAGAGGATGTTGTAGGAGCGGTTCGAGAAGATCATCACGCAGACGTCGAGATTCTCGCGTGCCATCGTCCACAGCGACTGGATCGTGTACATCGCCGAGCCGTCGCCGATCATGCAGATGACCTTGCGGTCCGGACACGCGACCGCGGCACCGACGGCAACGGGGCCGCCGAAGCCGATCGAGCCGCCCATGTTGTTCAGCCAATCGTGCGGCGGCGCGCCGGCCGAGAACGGGAAGAAGCCGCGGCCGGTGGTGACCGATTCGTCGACCACGATCGCGCCTTCCGGCATCGTGGCGCCCAGCGCCTGGCCCAGACCATCGAGCGTGAATTTGCCGGTCGGACGCTCGGGACGGCTCGGCTGGGCAACGCCCGCGGCCTTCTCGTTCATCGCGTCGAGTTCCATCGCGAGCGCCTCGAGCGAGCCCAGGATATCGCCTTCGACCGGGCAGAGGACGGTCGTCTCGCAGCCGTCCGGCGTCAGGACCGACGGCTTGCCGGGATAGGCGAAGAAGGCGAACGGCGCCTTGGCACCGCACAGCACCATCTGCTGCGTGCCCTTGAGCTGGGCCTGCGCGTTCTCGATCACGAAGTGCAGGCGCAGCACGGGGATGCGGCCCGCGCCACGCTCGATGCGCGCCGTGCCGCCGGCGCCTTGCACCTTGCAGCCAGTCTTCGCCGCGATCTTGCCGGCGAGTTCGAGGCCGCGCGCACGCCAGGCACGGCCGCCGATGAACAGCATCGAGTTCGGCTTCTTCAGCGCCTTGGCGGCGGCAACGACTTCTTCCTTCGAGGGCTTGGGCGCAGCAGGCGCCGCCGGCGTCTCGGCCACGCCATCAGCCTCACCCCACGCGGTGTCGGCCGGCAGGATCAAAGTCGCGATCTGGCCCGGCGCCACGTTGGCGGCCTGGGTCGCGAGTGCGCCGTCGCTGGCCACGGTCTTCGACGTGGGCGAGGTCTTTACCCAATGCGAGAACGGGCGCGCGATGCCCTCGATGTCGGCGGTGAGCGGCGTGTCGTACTTGATGTGATAGAGCGCGTGCTCGCCCACGATGTTGACGACACCCGAGCCTGCCTTCTTGGCGTTGTGCAGGTTGGCCGCCGCGTTGGCGAGACCGGGCCCGAGATGGAGCAAGGTCGAGGCCGGCTTGTCGGTCATGCGGTAGTAGCCGTCGGCGGCACCGCTGCACACGCCTTCGAACAGGCCGAGCACGCAGCGCATGCCCTCGACGCGGTCCAGGGCGCCCACGAAATGCATCTCGGACGTGCCGGGATTGGCGAAGCAAACCTCGACACCGCCCTTCACCAGGGTCCGTACCAGACTTTCCGCACCGTTCATCGATCGCTCCCGAACACTGAAATAAGGGCCGCACCGTAGGCCGTTGCCCGGGGCCAAGCCATTGCGATTACTCGCAAATTCCAGGACGCGAGGCCGCCGGACGCATGCCGATCAATGTTCTCTCTTTATTCTCAAGGATTTATTCAGTATACTTGAACTAATATTTCAGAACGAAAGACATTTCCCATGAGCCCTTCGGTCCCCTCCGATAGCTCGACCATCGATACGGCGTTTCTCGTCGGTCCTGAATTGGTCGAGTTCGATCGCCATGACCTTCCCATCTACGCCACCCTCGACTCGCGCTGGGCCGATGCCGGCCTCGACACGCCCTCGTATGGCGCTTCGCTCGACCGACTGTTCGGCGAACCCGGCGCCATCTTCGTAAGCGGCCCGATCGGCGCCGAGGAACAGGCGGCCGCCCTCGCGGCGACGGCCTTGCCCCAGGAGGATCCGCTGGTCGTCCTGGGCGGCCTGTCCGATGGGCTGATCCTGCCCGCCTCTGAGAGCAGTGACGCGCTCGCCATGCCGTCGGGCGCCCAGCAGGCGCCGGAGATCGTGACGATCTTCGATGTCGGCATCGATTCCTTTGCCGTGGTGCATCTGCATGATGGCGACGCCTGGGCCTTCGCCTACACCGCCTGAGTGGACCATTTCCTGCCTCGGCTGAACGGGGTTTGTTTGTCCAGGGTCAGTGTCTGACATTCGACCTCAAGTCGTTGAAGCAACACCCGAATCGCCGCCGCGCCTGCCACGGAATTCACGACTTCGCTTTTTGGAATGCGTGTCTGAAAAAGTGACTCCGATTTCGGCGTGGTAGCGGGCCATCCGGACCTCCGCTTCGCGCAAGCGCTTCGCCAGATCGCATTCGGCCGGACCAGAATTTGGTGCCGGCGACCCAAAAATCTCCTGACGGACCGCCCGATGCGCGGCGGTCGGCCGGTAGCGGTAGACGATGCGCTCGCGACCGAGCAGGGCGCGCTCCATGAGCTCGTCGTGTAAAAGATCGGCCGCCTGGGAGGCGGCCTTTTTCCAGCGGCGTGCGAAATCGGCATCACGGGCGCGCCAGCGATAGGCCAGGCGCCGGTCGAGACCGGCCGCGCGGCAGGCCGCGGCGACATTGCAGGTCTTGGCGAGGGTGCGCAGGAAACGGCCCTGCCGCGTCCACGGCAAAGTGGGTGTGGTCATGTGAAATGTCCTGTTCAGGCAAAGAAAAACGCCCGACGGAGCGGGCGGAGTAAACTCCGCCCCGTGATCCGCGGGCGTCTGGGAGGACGGCGAACAAGGCCCATCCTGACGAGAAATATGGCCCAAACCTGCTGAACTTGCAAATTTGGCTTATGTGCGCGCCTGCGGCGGCAGGCGCATATCGACGGACGGCCAAAAGGCGTAAGGGTATCCTCCGGTCCACAGTGGGTCGCAGAAACGGGAGTTCGCATGACCTACAGGCTTTGGTGGACCGTGGGCTACGTCTGCACCTCCGAAAAGGAGTTCCTGGCCGCCAAGCACCGCCTGCTGCCCGCGACTTACGAGATGCTGGACGATGCGCTGCGCCGGGCCAACCAGGTCGGCCAGGCCGGCGGCGTCGCCTGGCTGATCGAAGGCGACGACAAGACCCGGCTCAGCCGGGCCGCCATCGAGCGGACGATCGAGAAGCGCGGCAGCGAACTGGTGGTGCAGCCCGCGACCGGTAACGCGGGGCGGTAACGCCGCCAATAACGCGGGGCGCTAGGCCGCGTCGCCCAACTCGAGCTGGACGAGGTTCATCCAGTAGGCCGCCCCGGTCGTCAGGATCTTGTCGTTGAAGTCGTAGAGCGGCGAATGCACGTTGTGGCAGCCGCCTTCGATCGTGCCGCCGTTGCCGATCATGATGTAGGCACCCGGCTTCTTCTCCAGCATGAAGGCGAAATCCTCGGCGCCGGCGATCGGCTGCGTGTTGGCCTCGACATTCTCCCGACCGACCGTCGCCGCCGCAGCCTCGACCGCAATCGACGTCTGCTCCGCCGCGTTGATCAACGCCGGATAGCGACGGTGATACTTGCTCTCCGCCGCGCAGCCGCCGGCTTGCGCAATGCCTGCCGCGACCTCGGCCAGACGGCGCT
The DNA here is from genome assembly GCA_945860205.1 of Reyranella massiliensis 521. Lineage (GTDB taxonomy): Bacteria > Pseudomonadota > Alphaproteobacteria > Reyranellales > Reyranellaceae > Reyranella > Reyranella massiliensis_B. Next base: position 11,325 of record CAMARK010000042.1, read on the forward strand.
CCAGCAGCGACCGCACGCCGGGTGAGAAGCTGCGCGCCGTGCCCTTGATCAGCACCTCCGACGGAATGACGTTGGGCGAGCCCGCCGTGCCGCCCGCGATGTGGCCGACACTCAACACCGCCGCCTGGGCGGGCGGCACGTTGCGGCCGACGATGCCCTGGATCGCCACGATGAATTGCGCCGCGACAAAGGTCGGGTCGGTGCCGCGGTCGGGCATGGCGCCATGGCCGCCGGTGCCCTTGAAGGTGACTTCCCAGCTATCGGACGAGGCGAGCATCGCGCCGGGACGGATGGCGAAGTGGCCGACCGGGAAACCCGGCATGTTGTGCATGCCGTAGACGACGTCGCAGGGGAACTTGTCGAACAGGCCTTCCTCGATCATCACGCGCGCGCCGCCCAGCCCCTCTTCGGCGGGCTGAAAGATGAAATGCACCGTGCCGGCGAAGTCGGGCGCCGCCGCGAGCTGCTTGGCCGCGCCCAGCAGCATGGTGGTGTGACCGTCATGGCCGCAGGCATGCATCTTGTTGGGCACCGACGAGGTGTAGTCGAAGTCGTTCTTCTCCTGCAGGTGCAGCGCGTCCATGTCGGCGCGCAGACCGATCGTCTTCTGCCCCGGCCGGTTGCCCTTCAGGGTGCCGACGACGCCCGTCGTGGCCAGGCCGCGATGGATCTTGATGCCCCAGGACGTGAGCTTGTCGGCCACGATCTGCGAGGTCCGCTCCTCCTCGAACGCCGTCTCGGGATGGCGATGGATGTCGCGGCGGATGGCGGTGAGGTCAGCCATGTCGGCGGCCAGGAGATCGGGGGTGTAACGGGTCATGGCCGGAGACTACTGGTGCCCGGCGCAAAAGAAAACGGCGAAGCCGGTTGCCCGACTTCGCCGCTTCATACGTCCCTGAAAGAACGCTCGTCACGTTCCTCCGCGGGGCGCGGTCCAACGTAGCCCTGGAAGGACCACGAAGGGCTAGTGAAGTTGCGAGATCCCCGCTCGCCATCACCATCCTCGGGTGCAGACCGTCCATGCGCATGGACTTTCCACAACGAGTCCCCGGCCGCTTTTTCCTGCCAGCGCCTCCCTCGCGAAGGGGGCGCATCGTCCCGTCGGACGAGTTCGCAGGGCACTCCGAGAACCCTTCAGCGGCTTTCGCCACCGCGAGAAACCTTTCGGTCCCTCTCCGCGTGATGCGACCACCACGCTTCGTTGAGAGAAATCTTCTGCCTCGACGCGCAAGCTCGCAAGCGCGGTTTAATTGGCTTTCCGGTGGATTGGATGGAAAACGTGGATTGAATCCGGCGCACCACAAGGGAGTGTGGTGCAAGGCCGTCGACGCGCTAAGCCTCGCCACGCCCGTTGTGCGCACCGCTTGCATCCTGCAGAGTCTGCTGCTCCTTCGCCCGTGATGATCGGCCATGACAGAGTCCGCCAAGCCCGCCGGGGCAAAACCCCGTCTCTATCAAACCCCGTCGTCCTACTATTCGATGATCGCGCGCCTCGCGCTCGCCGAAGGCGGCATTGCTCACGATCACGTCTTCGTCGACATCCATTTCCGGCTGAGCCAGCAGCAACCGGACTATGTGCGGATCAATCCGGGCATGACCGTGCCGACACTGATGCTGGCCGATCGTATCCTCGATCAAAGTCGTGACATCGCCGAGTATTCGCTCGGCTCGACGCCCGACCGTGAGACGAAAACCTGGCTCGACCTTCACTACGGCTATCCGATCGAGGAATTGACGTTCGGCGGGATTCTCGCCCGCAATCCCCTGGCGCGGATCATGATCCCGAAGCGGCTCGAGGCGACCCGCCGCCAACTCCTCGCCCTTGCCGCCAAAAATCCCGATCTCGCTTCCGTCTACGAGGCGCGCGCCGCGGTCTTTGCCGAGCGCGTCAGAACCTTCGAGCCTGATGCCGTCGTAAAGCTTTCGGAGCGGCGTCGCACTGAGGCCATCGGTTTCATGGACCGGCTTGAGCAGACGCTGCGCGATGGCCGTGCGGCATTGGTACCGCCCGCCTATGGCGTCGCCGATGTCGTCTGGACCGTGTTTCTCGGGCGCATGGAATTCGCCGGTCTCGGCGCAGAGATCCGCAAGCGGCCGGCGCTCGCGCGCTACTGGGGCGCCATGCAGGCGCGTCCCAGCTTTTCCGCTGCGGATGTCTGGACGAAGTTTCATGTCGGCCGCCTGATCGGCGGGATTCTGGGCATCGGCAGAGGGTGACGGCGAACGGGGTGGCGTGACGCCGGATGACAGGCGAAGAAGGCCGCGCTAAACCCCCGCCGCCATGATCCTGTTTCCCGCCATCGATCTCAAGGACGGCAAGTGCGTTCGCCTGCTGCGGGGCGACATGGCACGGGCCACGGTGTTCAACGACAGCCCGGCTGCACAGGCCAAGGCTTTCGCCCAGGCCGGCTGCGAATGGCTGCATCTCGTCGACCTCAACGGCGCCGTCGAGGGCCATCCGGTGAACCGCGCCGCGGTGGTCGAGATCCTTAAGGAGATCAAAGTGCCGGCGCAGCTCGGCGGCGGCATCCGCACCATCGAAAGCATTTCCCAGTGGTTCGACGCCGGCGTGAGCCGCGTCATCCTGGGCACGGTCGCGGTCAAGGAACCGGGCCTGGTCAAGGCCGCCTGCAAGCAGTGGCCGGGCAAGATCGCGGTCGGCATTGACGCCCGCGAGGGCATGGTCGCGGTCGACGGTTGGACCAAGCAGAGCACGGTGCGCGCGCTCGACCTGGCACTCCGCTTCGAGGATGCCGGTGTGGCCGCCATCATCTACACCGACATCGACCGCGACGGCGCCATGGGCGGCGTCAACGTCGACGCCACGGTGACCCTGGCCCAGCATCTCACGACGCCGGTGATCGCCTCGGGTGGCGTGAGTTCGCTCGACGACCTGCGCGAACTGCGGCCGGCCGAGGAGCACGGCATCGTGGGCGCCATCGTCGGTCGCGCTCTTTATGACGGCCGCGTGACAGTGCCCGACGCCATCCGCGTCCTCCGGGGCGAGTGATGCTGAAAGTCCGCATCATCCCCTGCCTCGATGTGAAAGATGGCCGCGTCGTTAAGGGCGTGCAGTTCGAGTCCTTGCGCGACGCCGGCGATCCGGTCGAGCAGGCCCGCATATATGACGCCGCCGGCGCCGACGAGCTCACCTTCCTCGACATCACGGCCAGCCACGAGAATCGCGACACCATCCTCGACGTCGTCGGCCGCACGGCGGAACAGTGCTTCATGCCGCTGACCGTGGGCGGCGGCGTGCGCACCATCGAGGACATCCGCCGCCTGCTGCTGGCCGGCGCCGACAAGGTGGGGATCAACTCCGCCGCGGTGACGCGGCCGGAGTTCGTCAAGGAAGCCGCCGAGAAGTACGGCGACCAGTGCATCGTGGTGTCGATCGACTCCCGGCAGACCGCTCCCGGCAAATGGGAGGTCTTCACCCATGGCGGGCGCAAGGGCACGGGCCTCGACACGCTGGACTGGGCGCGTCGCATGGCACAGTCGGGCGCGGGCGAGCTGCTAATCACCTCGATGGACCGCGACGGCACCAAGTCCGGCTTCGACCTGGAACTCACCCGGGCGATCTCCGACGCCGTGCCAGTGCCGGTGGTGGCCTCGGGCGGCGTTGGCACGCTTGACGACCTGCTCGACGGCGTCACCAAGGGCGGCGCCTCAGCCGTGCTGGCCGCCTCGATCTTCCATTTCGGCGAGTTCACCATCGCCCAGGCGAAGGAACATCTCGCCCGTGCCGGCGTGCCGATACGACAAATCTCGCGCGCGGCATGAAATTGGCGTAAAATGACCGCAGCGCCCGACCAAGAGGCGCCAGGATCGCGTAGGTCCGCCCTTCCCCCGGGCGGCGGAGTTCTCCCCCTCGATGGCCAAAGACAAGAAAGCCAAGAAGAAGGCGTCGAAGAAAAGACGCCATGACGATGTCGCGAGTGTCGACGAGCACGTGCTCGACCGACTCTATGTCGTGATCGACAGCCGCAAGGGCGCCGACCCCGAGTCCTCCTATACGGCCCGCCTGTTCAGCCGCGGCCGTGCCCAGATCGCCAAGAAGCTGGGCGAGGAAGTCGTCGAAGCGCTGATCGAGGGCATCAAGGGCGACCGACCGAAGCTCGTCGCCGAAAGCGCCGACATGCTCTACCACCTGCTGACCCTGTGGGCCGCGACCAATGTGAAGCCCAAGGCCGTGTGGACCGAGCTGGCGCGCCGCGAGGGCCTGTCGGGCATCGCCGAGAAGGCAAGCCGCAAGAGATAGCGACCTTCGGTATAGTCGTCGGGACGACAATGGCTCCGGAGGCCGTCATGCCTGCCTACGATCGCAACAACGTCTTCGCGCGCATCCTGCGCGGAGAGTTGCCGTGCAAGAAAGTCCACGAGGATGCCTTCGCGCTGGCCTTCCACGACATCAACCCGCTGGCGCCGGTACATGTGCTGGTGATCCCCAAGGGCGAATATGTCAGCCAGGCGGACTTCTGCGCCGAGGCGCCGCCGGAACTGCTGGTCGGTTTCTGGCGGGCGGTGGCGAAAGTCGCCCGGGATCTCGGCCTCGAACCCGAGGGCTACCGCATGGTCGCGAACCACGGGCCCAATGGCGGCCAGCTCGTGTTCCATTTTCATGTCCATCTCTTCGGCGGCCGCTCGATGAGCCCGCGCATGGGCAACACACCAAGGCCGGAAAGCCGCGAATGATCGGCCGCCGCGCGTTTGTCGCGGCGAGTGTGCTGACGCCGCTGGAGGCCTATTCTCAAAGCTCGTGGGCGCAGAGCCCGTGGAAGGGCTACTACGCAACCGGCACGACGCAGCGCGCGGTTCGGTTCGCCGGCAGCGACGGCGCGATGCTCGCCGGCACGTTGCTGCTGCCGCGTTGGAGCGAGCTACAAAAAGTGCCGGGCGTGGTGCTGATTGCCGGCAGCGGGCCGACCGACCGCGACGGCAACAACCCGCTCGTGCCTGAACGCATCGATCTCCTGAAGCAGATCGCCGAGCTGCTGGCGGCGGCCGGCATCGCCAGCCTGCGCTACGACAAGCGCGGTATCGGCGGCTCCACGCCGCGCCCCACCGGCTCGCTGGAAGAGCAGGAACGATTCTTCGCCTGGGACAATTTCGTGGGCGACGTGGCCACCGCGCATCGCGAGTTGCTCCGGCACGACGAGATCAAGCCCTACGCCACCGCGCTGCTGGGACACAGCGAAGGCGGCCTGCTCGCGCTGGCTGCCGCCGGGCCGCTGTCAGCCAAGGCGATGGGATCGCGCAAGCTGCATGGGCTGGTTCTCGCCGCGACGCCGGGGCGTCCGTTGGCCGACATCGTGCGCGCCCAGATCGCGCGCGGTGCGCCGTCGCTGGTCGAGCCGGCCGACCGCACGATGAACACGATCATGACGAGCGGCCGCGTGCCCGCCGGCCTGCCGCGTGAGCAACAGGCGCTGTTTCCGCCCTATGCCGGGCCGTTCCTCCAAAGTGGGCTGGCGTTCGATCCGGCCAAGGCGCTGGCCGCTCTGGATCTCGCCTGCCTGATCCTGCAGGGCGCCGCCGACCACCAGGTCGTGCCGATGGTCGATGTCCAGCCACTGATCGATGCACTCGGCCAACGAAACGGGCCGGGCGAGGCCGTGATCGTGGCTTCCGTCAGCCACAATCTCAAACGCGTCACGGGGCCCAGCGATCCGGGCTTCGCCGGGCCGGTGGCACCGGCCGTCGCCGACAAGCTCACGAGCTGGCTGCGTCCGCTGCTGGGTGCTTGAGTATGTAGGCTTGATCGGGTGCCGGAGCGGGTTGATCATCAGCCCAAAGACGGAGGAAGCGACATGAGCGTTACGACGCGTCCCGTGACCCAGGCGGTCGGTGCGGAAATCTCCGGTGTCGATCTCAGGTCGTTCAGCGATCAGGATTTCGCCGCGATCGAACGCGCCTGGTATGCCCATTCGATGATCCTGCTGCGCGGCCAGAAGCTCAGCGACGACGATCTGCTGGCTTTCAGCCGGCGCTTCGGTGACCTCGATCCGCCGCCCAACCAGGAGCGAGGCCGCATCAGCCCACCGGGCTATCCCGACATCTACGTCGTCTCCAACGTACTCGACGCCAAGGGCGATCCGATTGGCGCGCTAGGCGACGGTGAGGCCGTCTGGCACACCGACATGAGCTATCTCGACACGCCGCCCGACGCCTCGATGCTTTATTCGCTGGAGATCCCCTCGACCGGCGGCAACACCTGGTTCACCAGCATGCAGGCCGCTTGCGACGCACTGCCGGTCGAGTTGCGCAAGAAGATCGAAGGCCGCCGCGTCAAGCACGACGGCACCTACAATTCCGGCGGCTACCTGCGCAAGGGCGTGACGCCGACCGACGATCCGATGGTGGCGCCGGGCGCCTGGCATCCGGCGATCCTGCGGCATCCGGTCAACGGCCGCGCCACGCTCTATCTCGGCCGGCGCCGCAACTCCTATGTCGAGGGTTATTCGCGCGCGGAGTCCGAGGCCGTGCTCGAAGCGCTGTGGGCGCACGTGACCCAGAAGCGCTTCATCTACGAGCATGTCTGGAAACTGGGCGACCTCGTGATGTGGGACAACCGCTCGACCATGCATCGCCGCGATCCGTTCGACAGCTCGCAGCGCCGCCTTATGCACCGCACCCAGATCAAGGGTTCGCACAGACCGATGGCCTTCGCGGCCTGATCAAAAGAAACAAGAACGAACCAAGAGCAGCGGGAGGGGACCATGAGGCGGCAGAAGAAATTCTATGCCTGGGGCTATGCCGACGAGGATCTGTCGCCGGAGGAGATCAAGCCCTGGGAGGCCGAGATCGCCCAGCGCTACGGGCTTTCCGGCTTCGACGTGACGCCGCCGCCCAGGGCCGACGAGATCACCTTGCGCAAGCCCAGGCTCGATGTGCCCGCGGCGCTGCAGTCGATGGTACGCACCGATCACCTGACCCGGCTGGAGCATAGCTACGGCAAGGCGGGCTTCGATGCCACGCGCATGTTCATGCGCTCCGTGCCCAACCCGCCCGACGCCGTGGCCTTCCCTGGGACCGAACAGGAAGTGATCGAAGTCCTCGACTGGTGCGATCGGATCGGTGCCAAGGCGATCCCCTACGGCGGCGGCTCGTCGGTCGTGAAGGGCATCGAGCCCGCGGCTTCCTTCGACAAGGTCGTCACGATCTCGATGCGCCACATGGACAAGGTGCTGGAGGTCGATGCGGTGAGCCATGCCGCCCGCATCCAGGGCGGCATCTACGGCCCCGCCATCGAGGACGCGCTGCGCGACACGCCATTCACCATGCGCCACTACATGCAGGCCTATCGCTGCTCGACGTTGGGCGGCTGGATCGCCACGCGTTCGGGCGGCCATTACGCCACGCTTTACACCCATATCGACGATTTCGTTGAGAGCACGCGCGTGGTGACGCCCCAGGGCACGCTCGTGTCGCGCCGCCTGCCGGGCTCCGGCGCCGGTCCCTCGCCCGACCGGATGTTCATCGGCTCCGAGGGCATTTTGGGCATCATCACCGAGGCCTGGGTGCGGCTGCGCAAGAAGCCCACCTTCCGCGCGTCGGCCAGTGTCCGCTTCAAGGATTTCTTCACCGGCGCCGACGCGGTGCGCGAGATCACCCAGGCAGGGCTCTACCCCGCCAACTGCCGCCTGCTCGAGGCCCGCGAGGCGCTGCCCGGCATCCCGTGGAGCAGCGAAGAGGCGGTGCTGGTGCTGGCCTTCGAATCGGCCGACCATCCGCTCGATGCCTGGATGGCACGGGCGCTGGAAATCTGCCGCGATCATGGTGGCGTGGCCGACGCGAGCGGCGGCGACGACGAGAATGCCCACCGCAGTGGCGCCGCCGGCGCCTGGCGCAACAAGTTCATCCGCGCGCCCCACTACAGCGAGCATGCCGTGGCGCGCGGGATTCTAAGCTCGACCTTCGAGACATCGATGACCTGGGAGCGCGTCCCCGATTTCCACCAGAAGATCACCAGGATCGCCAAGGACACGATCAAGCGCGTCACCGGGCGCGAAGGCACCGTCACATGCCGCTTCACGCACGTCTATCCCGACGGGCCCTGCCTTTATTTCACCTTCGGCGGCATCCTCGACAAGACGAAGGCGTTGGACCAGTTCATGGAAGTGCTGAGCACCTGCACGGCCGCGACCGTCGAGCATGGCGGCACGACCACGCATCACCACGCCGTCGGCCGCTTCCACCGGCCGTTCTACGACAAGCAGCGTCCCGAGCTGTTCGCCCGGGCGCTGCGCGGGGCCAAGCGCGAACTCGATCCCAAGGGGATGATGAACCCCGGCGTGCTGATCGATCCGTGAAGACCCTTCAACCTTCGGAGATCCTTCGATAGCCAAGAAAACCTGCAAGGGAAGCTGCCACTGCGGCACGGTCCGCTACGAAGCCGATATCGACCTCAGTGCCGGCACGGGAAAGTGCAACTGCTCGATCTGCTGGAAGCGGCGACTATGGAGCGCCTCGGTCAAGCCGGACGCTTTTCGCCTGATCCTAGGCAAGGACAATCTGTCGGACTATCAGTTCGCGACCAAGAGCGGCCATCACCGGTTCTGCAAGACCTGCGGCGTGGCCGCGTTCGGCGATGGCTATGTCGAGCAGATCGGCGGTGCCTTCGTGTCGATCAACCTCGCCTGCCTCGACGACGTCGATCCGGCCGACCTCGTCCAGGCGCCCATCAAGTACATGGATGGGCGCCACGACAATTGGTTCAACGAACCGGCTGAAAAGCGTCACCTCTGACCGGTGGCGCCCGCTAGGTCCTGTCGCTGCGATAGACCGCGTTCTGGGCCCGCGTGTCGGCGATCGAGAACCAGCGATGCTGGTTGGCGCGGAACTGGCGCCAGTTCTCCAGGACCTTCTTGAACTGCGGACTCTGCGCCGCCTCGTCGTCGAGTACGGCTTCCAGCGCCACCCGCAATGCCTTGATGATGTCGTCATTCAGCACCGACAGCTGCGTGCCGGCCGCCACCAGGCGGGCGATGGCCACGGCGTTCCTGGCGTCATAGGACGCCAGCATCTCCGTCATCGCATAGCTGCAGGCGCATTTCAGGACCGCCTGGTAGCGCGGCGGCAGGCTCGCCCAGGCCGCCTTGCCGATGAAGAGCAGGTTGACCGCCTCGAGCTCCATGACGCCCGGCGTATAGTAGTACTTGGCGACCTTGTTGAAACCGAGCTTCGAAGCCGTTCAGCACGATGTGACAGCCTTCGGCCGCGAGCCGCTCCGCCATGGCGTAGCCCAGGCCCTGCGTCGAGCCGGTGATGACCGCGCATTTTCCCTTCAGCATGTGGTCCTTCAGGTGCTCTCGCGCTGGACGATCTCGAAGCCGACATCGATGCGGATGCGTTCAGGCGATGCGCCCAGCAGGAGGTTGACGAGGAGTTCGGCGCTGCGCCGGCCGATCTCGTGTCGCGGAATCCGCAGCGTCGTCACGGTGGGAACGGCGTGGCGCAGCAGATCGAGGTCGTCGAAGCTTGCGATGGCGACGCGGCCCGGAACCGCCCAGCCGCGGCGCTGGCACTCGAACAGCGCACCAACGGCGAGCACGTCGCCGGCGAAGAAGCCGGCATCGAGGCCGGGATGCGTCTGGATCAGCCGCACCAAGGCATCGCCGCCCTCGCTGAAGCCGCCGGGCGCTTCCAGGACGAGGCTGGGGTCGGCCGGCAGGCCGAGCTCCTTCAACGCCGCGAAGTAGCCGCTACGGCGCTCTTCCGAACGATCGTTATCGCGCAGCGGCAGGGTCACGAAGCCGATCTTGCGGTAGCCGAGGCGGCCGAGATGGGCGGTCATCGCCCGCGCCGCCTCGAAGTTGGAATAGCTCACGGCCATATCGAGCGGCTCGACCGGCAGGTTGCCGGTCTCGATCACCGGCACGCCGGTCTTGGCGACGAGGTCGCGGACCCCCTTGGTGTGCATCGTGTTGTGCAGGACGAGGCCGCAGACGCGCTGGGCGAGCAGCGCCGAGACCAGCGCCTCCTCGTCGTCTAGCCGATGTCCGCTGTTGGCGATCATCAGGTGAAAGCCGTTGCCGCGCAGGACGTCGGAGATGGCCTGGATCATGTTGGCGTAGAGCGAGTTCTGGATGCTCGGCACGATCAGGCCGACAACGTTCGAGCGCTTGGACGACAGGCTGCCGGCGATGCGGTTGGGCAGATAGCCGAACTCGCGCACCGCGGCGTCGACCTTGCGCCGCATCTTCTCCGACACTGTCGATGGCGCGCGCAGCGCGCGCGACACGGTCATGGGCGAGACGCCAGCGTGACGGGCGATGTCGCTCATCTTGATATCGTCGCCACCGTTTCGCTTTGCCTTGCGGCTCATCTTGGTCGCGCTCCGCATTGACGCTTTCGAGACCCTGAGATTATAGGATGGTAGCGATACCAAGAGAACGACAGAGTGCGACGGCAGACGGAGGAACGACATGGCTGGTGAAATACTGGGATTCGTCGGCGTCGGACGAATGGGCGGCCCGATGGCCTCGCGCCTGCTCGACGCCGGCCATCGCCTCTGCGTCTATGACCTGTCCGAAGCGGCGACCGCGCCCTTGGTGGCGCGTGGCGCCCAGCTCGCGGCCTCACCGGCCGAGGTCGCCTCGGTCGCCGGCACCGTCTTCATCAGCCTGCCGACCCCTGACGTGGTGAGACAGGTCGTGCTGGGCGGCAACGGCGGCATCATCAACGGTTCCAGCGTCCGGCTCGTGATCGACCTGTCGACCACCGGACCGGGCGTCGCCACCGAGGTGGCGGCCCAGCTCGCCGAGCGGCGGATCGGCTGGGTCGATGCCCCGGTGAGCGGCGGCGTGACCGGCGCCAAGGCCGGGACGCTCGCCATCATGGTGTCGTGCCCGACGGCGACCCTGCAGAAGGTGGAGCCGGTGCTGAAGGTGTTCGGCCGGCCGTTCCATGCCGGCGAGAAGCCCGGCCTCGCCCAGACGGCGAAGCTGGCGAACAATCTCCTCGCGGCAGCGGCGCTGGTGGCCACGTCGGAGGTCATGGCGATGGGGGTCAAGGCCGGGCTCGATGCCAAGGTGCTGATCGACATCATCAACGCCTCGAGCGGACGCAACAGCGCCACGCAGGACAAGTTTTCCCGCGCGGTGCTGCCGGGCACCTTCGATTTCGGCTTCACCACCGGCCTGTCCTATAAAGACGTTCGCCTCTGCGTCGACGAAGCCGAGGCCATGGGTGTGCCCATGGTCGTGGGCGCCGCGGTCCGCCAGATGCTGGCCGTCACCAAGGCGAGGTTTGGCGCCGATTCGGACTTTACCTTCGTGGCCAAAGTCCTGGAGGAGTGGGCTGGAGTCGAGATCCGCGGCTAACCCAGATAGTGTCCGTGATACTGGCTGGAATCTTAGAGGATATTCGAAGTGACTGCGTTGCAAACAATGACTCTCACGCTGAGTCGTTGCTGCCCGGGTGACCGCGCTGACTTCATCGGCCTCGAGCTCGATCCAGAGGTGATGCATTTTCTCAATGGCAGTGCGGTCGACCATTAGAAGACCGACCCGAAGAACGTAACATTCCTCATGCCGAGAGGATCAGAGCCCCATGTTTGGACGGCGCGGCGAACAGCCACCAACGCCTTCGTCGGATGGTTCTGCTTGTTTCCGGAGACCAAGGCGCTAGCCGAGATCGGATTTCGCCTGCGCCGGGAGGATTGGGGTCAGGGATTAGCGTCGGAAGGAGCTTCGGCTCTTATCAACTGGGGTTTCAGCAGCGCCGGCTACGACAAGGTCATCGCCTGCACCATGGCAGTGAACCACGGCTCGCGCCGCGTGTTGGAAAAGATCGGAATGAAACACGCCCGCACGGACTTCCCCGACTTTCCCGCCGGCATCCCGGGCGCCGAGGAAGGCGAAGTTTGGTACGAATTGCTGCGCTCGGAGTGGCCCCTCATTACGCCGCGAGGGCAGCACGGGGTTGCGGGCGGCGATAGCTGAGTGCCTCGGCGATATGCAGGCGGCGCACCGACTGGGATCCGTCGAGATCAGCGAGCGTGCGCGCGACCCGGAGGGTGCGATGCCAGGCGCGGGCCGAGAGCCCGAGACGCTCGGCGGCGCGCGTCAGCAACGCCCGGCCCTCGGCGTCGGGCTCGGCGATGGCCGCCAACAACGCGCCATCGGTGTCGGCGTTGCAGCGCGCCTTGGACCAGCCGCGCGCCCTGTCCGACAGCAGGCCGGCGGCAGGATCCGCCTCGACCGCCAGAAGCCTGCCCTTGCGGTCGAGTTCGGCCAGCCGCTCGCGCTGGACCGCACGGGCCGCCGCCACCCGAGCGGCGACATCGGACGAGCTTTCGGAAGGCGGCGGCAGCGCCAGATCGGCGGCGCCCACCGCCGGCACATCGATGCAGAGATCGATACGATCGAGCAGCGGCCCCGAGAGCTTGCCCTGATAGTCGACACCGCAGCGCGGTGCGCGACCGCAGGAACGCGACGGCTCCATCAGATGACCGCAGCGGCAGGGGTTCATCGCCGCCACGAGCTGGAACCGCGCCGGATAGGTGACGTGGGCATTGGCGCGCGCCACGGTCACGCGGCCTGACTCAAGCGGCTGGCGCAGCGCCTCCAGAGCGGCGCGGCTGAACTCCGGCAGTTCATCCAGGAACAGCACGCCGTGGTGCGCCAATGAAACCTCGCCAGGCCGGACGCGTTGGCCGCCGCCGATCAACGCCTGCAGGGTCGCGGAATGGTGGGGATCGCGGAAATTGCGGCGGCGGCTCAACTTGCCCTCGGTGAGGTCGCCAGCCAACGAACGCACCATGGAGGCTTCCAGCGCCTCATCCGGTTCGAGCGGCGGCAGCAAGCCGGGCAGCCGCGCCGCCAGCATCGACTTGCCCGAGCCCGGCGGGCCGATCATCAGGAGGTTGTGGCCGCCGGCCGCAGCCACCTCGAGCACACGCTTGGCGCTTTCCTGGCCCTTGATCTCCGCCAAGTCGGGATAGACGGTGCGGTCGTCGGCAATCAGCGCTTCAGGCGCGGCTAATGTCTGCTGGCCGCGCAGATGGTTGATCAGGGCGAGCAGCGAGGGCGCTGCGACGATGGCGGGCCGATCGGAGTCGTCGGACTCGAAGCCGCCCCCAAATCCACCCCACGCCGCCTCGCCGCCGCACACCGCGGGGCAGATCAGGCCGCGCCCGGACGAGGCCGCGGCGATCGCCGCCGGCAACACACCCGGAACGCGGCTCAACGAGCCATCCAGCGCCAGTTCCCCCAGCACCACGAAATCTTCCAGGCATTCCCGGGTGAGCACGCCCATGGCGGCGAGCAGCGCCAGCGCGATCGGCAGGTCGTAGTGGCTGCCTTCCTTGGCAAGATCGGCCGGCGAGAGGTTGACCGAGATGCGCTGCGGCGGGAGCGCCAGGCCCAGCGCCCGGAGTGCCGCCCGCACCCGCTCGCGGCTTTCACCCACCGCCTTGTCGGCGAGGCCAACCATGGCGAAGGCGACCGTCCCCGGCGCGATCATCACCTGCACATCGACCGGCAGGACATCGACGCCCTGGAAAGCCACGGTCCGCACCTTCGCTTGCATCGCGTTCTCCCTATCCTGGAGAACAATTATAGAACGAATATCTTATAAGTAAATCACGTATAAGTTGTATCGACGAGATGCAGGTAGGCTGATTGAATACCGGCATGAAACGCCGAACCCTGCTGCCGTTGGTCGCCGCCATGGTCGCGGCGAGCCCTGCCTTCGCCTGGCCCGACCAGCCGGTAAAGATCGTCGTGCCCTTCACCCCGGGCACCGGGCCCGACATCATCGCCCGCTTCGTCGCGGAGCGTCTGTCGACCAAGCTCGGGCAGCCCGTGGTGGTGGAGAACGTCGTTGGCGCCAGCGGCAACATCGGCAGCCAGCAGGTGGCGCGCGCCAAGCCCGACGGCCATACGCTGATGTCGTCGGTCAATACGCTGGTCATGAACCCCAGCCTCTACAAGAACCTGCCCTACGATCCTGTCGCCGACTTCGTCCCCCTCGGGCTCACCGCCTGGGGTTCGCTGGTGCTGGTGGCAAATCCCAGCCAGAAGCCGAACACGCTCAGTGAGCTGATCGCCGCGGCCAAGGCCCAGTCCAAGAGCCTGACCTACGGCAGTCCGGGCGTCGGAACGCCACATCATCTGTCGATGGCGCTGGTCGAGACCACGGCCGGCATCGAGCTGCTGCACGTGCCGTACAAGGGCACGGCCGGCGCGGTGCAGGATCTGCTGGGCGGCCAGATCGGCTACATGTTCCTGCCGGTCCACGTCTCGGCCCAGCACATCCGCGCCGGCAAGCTGAAGGCGATCGCCGCCGGCAGTCCGCAGCGCCTGCCGCAGTTGCCCGACGTGCCGACCCTGGCCGAAAGCGGCCTGAAAGGCGTCGATGTCGACATGTGGTACGGCTTTTTCCTGCCCAAGGGCACGCCCACCGACATCGTCGCACGCCTGAACCGCGAGGTCGCCGCCATCCTGGACACGCCGGAAGCCAAGGCCGCCTTCGAGGCCCAGGGCCTGATCCCCGCCACCTCGACATCGGCCGCACTAGGCGAGATCGTCGTGCGCGACCGCGCCCGCTGGGCCGATGTCGTGGCCAAGCGCGACATCAAGCCCGAATAGAACCGCCATGAGCGACAGTTGCCCCGACGTCCTGATCGTGGGCGGTGGCGTCGGCGGTCTCGCGCTGGCGCTCAGCCTGCATCAGGCCGGCGTCTCCTGCCGCGTCTTCGAGGCGGTGCCGGAAATCCTGCCGCTAGGTGTCGGCATAAACCTGCTGCCGCACGCCATGCGCGAGCTGAGCGAGCTTGGATTGCTGGACACCTTGGCCGCCCGCGCCATCGAAACCCGCGAGCTCGCCTTCTACAGCCGTCACGGCCAGTTCATCTACAAGGAGCCGCGCGGCCGCTTCGCCGGCTACGACTGGCCGCAGCTCTCGATCCATCGCGCCGATTTGCATGAGGTGCTGCTGGCCGCCGTGAAGCAGCGGCTGGGTGAGGACGCCGTGCGGCTCGGCCATCGCTGCCTCAAGGTCGACCAGGACACGGATGGCGTCACGATTCATTTCGACAACGCGCCGCCCGCACCCGGCAAGCTCGTCGTGGGCTGCGACGGCATCCATTCGGCGCTGCGCCGTCAGCTCATTCACAACGAAGGTCCGCCGAAATATTCCGGCGTCAACATGTGGCGCGGCGTGGTGCACTGGCCGGCTTACCTCGGCGGCGACACGATGGCGGTTACGGGCTGGATGACGGTTGGCAAGACCGTGATCTACCCGGTGCGGCCCGGCACGCCCCAAACAGGCGGACTGCCGCTGATCAACTGGGTGGCCGAGATCGACCGGCCCGAGGCGGTGCGCCAGGACTGGACCGGCCGCGGCCGGCTTGCCGACATGATGCCGGCCTTCGCCGACCTGAAGTTCGACTGGCTCGACATCAGCGCCATGATCGAGAGTACCGAGGAGATCCTGGAATATCCCATGGTCGACCGCGATCCGCTGCCGCGCTGGACTTTCGGCCGCTTGACACTCTTGGGCGATGCCGCCCACCCGATGTACCCGCGCGGTTCCAACGGCGCCGGCCAGGCGATCATCGATGCGCGCTTCCTCACCGGCCAGATCAAGAAGCACGGCGCCACGGAGGAGGCGCTCCTCGCCTATGAGACGGTGCGCAACCCGGCCACGGCCAAGGTGGTGCTGACCAACCGTACCGATCCGCCCGACGCCATCCTGCGCGAGGTCTGGCAGCGTTCGGGCGGCCGGCGCTTCGAGCGCATCGAGGACGTGATCTCGGCGGCCGAGCTCGAGACGATCTCCGAGCGCTACAAGAAGGTGGCAGGCTTCGACCGCGAGACGCTTAAGACGCGCGCCAGCTTCGTCTAAAAATCAGGCACCGTGGAGATGACAGGCGACGGCGCGGTCATCGCCCATGTCGCGCATCGGCGGATCGACGCTCTTGCAGACCTCCATCACGCTCGGGCAGCGGGTATGGAAGCGGCAACCCGGCGGCGGACGCATGGCCGAGGGCACCTCACCGGTGATGATCTGCTGCGGCCGTGTCGCCTCGACCTCGGGATCGGGGATCGGGATCGCCGCCAGCAGGGCCACGGTGTAGGGGTGCAACGGGCGGGCGTAGAGATCGGCACGCGAGGCGATCTCGACGATGCGGCCGAGATACATCACCGCGATGCGATGGCTGATGTGACGGACCACGGCGAGGTCGTGGGCAATGAAGACATAGGTCAGGCCCAGCCGTTCCTGCAGTTCCTGGAACAGGTTCACGACCTGCGCCTGGATCGACACGTCGAGCGCCGACACCGGCTCGTCGCAGATGATCAGGGACGGTTCCAGCGCCAGCGCACGGGCGATGCCGATCCTCTGGCGCTGGCCGCCGGAGAACTCGTGCGGGTAGCGGTCGGCCATGTCGGGCAGCAGGCCCACCATGTCGAGCAGGCTGGCGACGCGCGCGCGATAGATCGCGCGATCGTTCGCCATGCCGTGCACCTCCAATGGCTCGCCGACGATTTGGGCTACCTTCATGCGCGGGTTCAGCGAACCGAACGGGTCCTGATAGACCATCTGCATGCGGCGGCGGATCGGCCGCATGCGGGCGCGGTCGTAGCCGGAAATATCCTCGCCCTCGAAGACGACCTGGCCCGAGGTGATGTCGAGCATCTTCAGAACGGCGAGACCGGTGGTGCTCTTGCCGCAGCCCGACTCCCCCACCAGTCCCAGCGTCTCGCCCCTGCGGACGTTGAAAGACACGCCGTCGACGGCCTTCACGCTGCCGACTTGCTTGCGCACGACGGCACCGGCCATCACCGGGAAGTGGACCTTGAGGTCACTGACCTCGAGGACCAACTCGGGGAGGTTGGCGTCAGGCGCTGAGCTGGTCATGGAAATGGCATGCTGAAAGATGTTCGGGACCGCTCTTGACCAGCGCCGGCCGCTCGACCCGGCAACGATCGACGGCATTGCGGCAGCGCGGGGCGAAGGCGCAGCCCGGCGGCAGATTGGCGAGATTGGGTGGTTGGCCGTCGATCGGCACCAGGCGTGAGCCGGTCGCCTGGTCGAGCCGCGGCACCGAGGCCATCAGGCCGATCGTGTAGGGATGGCGTGGCCGGGCGTAGATCTCGCGCGCCGGGCCGGTCTCGATGATGCGGCCGCCGTACATGACGCAAACCCGATCGGCGTAGCGTGCCACGACGCCGAGATCGTGGGTGATCAGGATCAGCGCCGAGTTGGCCGCCCGCGTCACTTCCTTCAGAAGCGCCAGGATCTGCGCCTGCACGGTGACGTCGAGCGCCGTGGTCGGCTCATCGGCGATGATGAGCTGCGGCTGGCAGGCCAGCGCCATGGCGATCATGGCGCGCTGGCGCATGCCGCCGGAGAACTGGTGCGGGTAGGATTTTACGCGGCTCCGGGCGTCGGGCAGGCGGACGCGACCGAGCAGCTCGACCGCCATGTTCATCGCCGCCGCCCACGGCGTCTTGCGGTGCAGGTTGATCGGCTCGGCGATCTGCAGGCCGATCGTGAGCGAGGGATTGAGCGAGCTCATCGGCTCCTGGAAGATCACGGCGATGCGGTTGCCGCGGATGGCGCGGATCTCGTGATCTTCCAGCTTCAGGAGATCGCGGCCGTCGAACACCACTTCGCCAGCAATGATTCTGCCGGGCGGATCGGGGATCAGGCGCAAAATCGACATCGCCGTCACGCTCTTGCCCGAGCCCGACTCGCCCACGATGGCCAGCGTCTCGCCAGCCGACAGATCGAAGGAAACATCGTCGACCGCCTTGACGGTGCCGCGCTCGGTGCGGAACTCGGTCGACAGATGCCTGACACTCAGCAGGGGCGCGCCCATCAGGCGCGCCCCGATACGCAACAGGCCATGCTCAATGGCCCATCTTCTTCTTCATTTCCTGGTCGAGCCACATGCGGGCATAGATCGGACCCGGGCGCACCGACCCGGCGCGCAGTTCGCCGGCGTAGTTCTTCACCCATGGCCACCACGCGGTGTAGACGTAGGGCGTCGGCAGCCAGATGTACGGCGCTGCATCGAGGATCTCGACCGTCATCTCGCGCAACATCTTGATGCGCGTTTCCTCGGCCGGCGTGCGGTAGACCTCGTCCATCCTGGCGTCGTACTTCGGATCGGACCAGCCCGACGGATTCCACTGCTGGCCCGTCGTGAAGCTCTTGCGGATGGTCGTGGTCGGGTTGGTGTGGCCGTTGTTCATCATGTAGCCGACCGAGAGCGACCGCGAGGTCATGGCGCTCAGGAACGCGCCATACTCCATGGGCTGGATCTCCATCTTGACGCCGACCTGTTCGAGGTAGGCCGAGATCAGCGGCAGCAGGTCCATGTGGTCAGGATTGCACGAGCAGACCTGGACCTTGAAGGTGAAGCCCTTGGCGTGACCCGCCTCGGCCAGCAGCTTCTTGGCCTTGGCCGGGTCGAACTTGAACAGATCCTGCACCGAGTCCGGCATTTCCTTGAGCGGCTGGAAGTAGCCGATGTAGTCGGGATGCATGGGATAGGCGAAGAGCTCGGCATTGCCGTTGTAGTAGGCCTTGACGATCTCGTCCTTGTTCACCGCCATATTCATGGCGCGGCGCACGCGTACGTCCTTGAACGGGCTGTCGACATCGACGCGGAAGGCGAGGAACGTGCCGCTCATGTTGAGCCAGCGATTCCACTTGAGCTGCGGCACGCTCTTCTTGAGCGAGTCGACGTTCTGCCAGCGGATCGTCTCGAGGATGTCGAGCTTGCCGGTGCGCAGTGCCGTGATGTAGGTCGCCTCGTCCTTGATCGTGCGATAGGTGATCTTGTCGATGAACGGCAGCTTGTATTCCTGGCCGCCGATCTTGTCCTTGTCCCAGTAGTCCGGATTCTTCGTGTAGACGTTGGAGTTTCCCGAGACGAAATCGGTCAGCATGTAGGGCCCGGTGCCGTTCACGTTCTTCCAGTTGTTGGCGCCGGCATCGACCACCTCCTTGGGATAGATGCCCGAGAAGTAGCCGTAGCCGAAGCGGTAGTCCCACTCGGCGAAGTAGTCCTTGAACTCGAAGACCACCGTGTGCTTGTCCGGGGCGTGCGCCTTCGCGATATGGTCGAAGTAGCCCTTGATCTTGCGCGGGCTGGCGTCGAGGCGTGTATAGGCAAACAGCACGTCGTCAGCGACGAACTCGCGGGTCTTCATCACGCCGGCCTTCTCCGGCCACATGATGCCTTTGCGCAGTTTGATCTCGACCCGAAGCGGATTCTCCTTCCACTCCCAGCTCTCGGCCAGTTCGCCGCGCATGCCGTCGGTCGGCAGCCAGGCGTCGGCAATGAACGGATGCTTGCCGCCTGCCTTCACGCTCTTGCTGAGGTCGGCCACGAAAAGCTGCTCGTAGACGAGGCCGGTATCGTGGTTGTGCTTCCAGTTGAAATCCTGGGCATCCCACGACAGCGCCGACAGGGTCACATAGATAGTGCCGATCTCGATACCGCCGCCATATTTCGGCTTCTCGTCATTCGCGAAAGCGCCGCCCGTGGCGAAGGCCGCCGCCATCGCGCCGCCCAGCAGCGCGCCTTTGAGAATCTTCATCGTCTACGTCCTCCCATTGTTGCGTGGGTTCTAGTGACCCATCTTCTTCTTCATCTCCTGGTCGACCCAGATGCGGGCATAGATCGGGCCCGGCCGCACCGCGCCGACGCGCAGTTCACCAGCGTAGTTCTTCACCCACGGCCACCACGCGGTGTAGATGTAGGGTGTCGGCAGCCAAACATACGGTGCCGCGTCGAGGATCTCGACCGTCAGCTCGCGCAGCATTTTCATGCGGGTGGGTTCATCCTTGGTCCGGAAAACCTCTTCCATCTTGGCATCGTACTTGGGGTCGCTGTAACCCGCCGGGTTCCACAGCTCGCCAGTAATGAAGCTCTTGTGGATGGTGCGCGTCGGATTGACGTGACCGGAGTTCATGAAATAGCCCGGCGCGTGGGTGCGCGAGCTCATGGCGCTCAGGAACGCGCCATACTCCATCGGCTGGATCTCGAGCTTCACGCCAACCTGCTCGTAATAGGCAGCGATCAGCGGCAGCAGGTCCATGTGGTCGGGGTTGCATGAGCAGACCTGGACCTTGGTGGTGAATCCCTTGGGGAAGCCCGCCTCGGCCAGCAGCTTCTTGGCCTTGGCCGGATCGTAGGCGAACAGTTCCTTCACCGAAGCCGGCATGTCGGCCAGCTGCTGGAAGTACGGGCCGTAGTCGGGGTGCTGCGGATAGGCGAAGAGTTCAGCATTGCCGTTGTAGTAGGCCTTGACGACCTCCTCCTTGTTCACCGCCATGTTGAGCGCACGGCGGACGCGGACATCCTTGAACGGTCCATCGACATCCATGCGCATCGCCATGAAGGTGCCGCTCATGTTCAGCCAGCGGTTCCACTTGAGTTGCGGCGAACTCTTCTTCAGCGAATCGACGTTCTGCCAGCGGATCGTCTCCAGGATGTCGAGCTTGCCGGTGCGCAGCGCGGTGACGTACGTCGCCTCGTCCTTGATGGTCCGGTAGACGACCTTGTCGACGAACGGCAGCTTGTATTCCTGCCCGCCGATCTTCTCGCTGTCCCAGTAGACGGGATTCTTGGTGTAGGTGTTGGAATTGCCGGAGACGTAGTCGGTGAGCTGGAAGGGACCGGTGCCGACCGCGTTCTTCCAGTTGGTGGCGCCGGCGTCGACCATCTCCTTGGCGTAGATCGGCGAGTAGTAGCCCCAGCCGAAGCGGTAGTCCCATTCGGCGTGGAAGTACTTCATGTAGAAGACGACGGTGTGCTTGTCCGGCGTCTCGACCTTGTCGACGTGGTTGAAGTAGCCCTTCTGCTGCTTGGGGCTCGAGATCAGGCGGTTGAAGCTGAAGGCCACGTCCTCCGACGTGAACTCCCGGCCCTTCATGACGCCCGCCTTCTCCGGGAACATCACGCCCTTGCGCAGCTTGATCTCGACCCGGAGCGGATTCTCCTTCCATTCCCAGCTCTCGGCCAGCTCACCCTTGATCGCATCCTGCGGCAGGTAACCGTCGGCCACGAAGGCATGCGGGCCACCTCGACTCTTGGCTTTCGACAGGTCGCCCTGGAAGAGCTGTTCGAGGTACTGGCCGGTATCGTGGTTCAGTTTCCAGTTCCAGTCGTTGGGGTCGAACGACAGCGCCGACAGCGTCACATAGACGGTGCCGATCTCGAGCGTGCCGCCGTATTGCGGCTTGTCGCCCGATTGAGCGGTGGCAGAGCCCGCACCGAGGACGAGAGACAACGCGGTACCGAGCAGAACGCCACGGATACTTTGCTTCATTGGGCGCTTCATCGAACCCTCCCTGTTCAGCGGCTGCCGCGCATGCGTGGATCGAGCAGATCGCGCAGCGCGTCGCCAAAGACGTTGATGGCGTAGACGACAATGGTGATGCAGAGGCCGGGTGCCAGCGCCAGCCAGGGCGCCAGGTACATGAAGGAGCGGCCCGAACCCGACAGCATGCCACCCCAGGTCGGCGCCGGCGGCGGCACGCCGAGCCCCAGGAAGGCGAGGCCCGATTCGGCCAGGATCACCGCACCGACGCGGGTGGTGAACAGCACGATCACCGGCGCCATGACATTGGGAAGAATGTGCCGCCACAGGATGCGCGGCAGCGACGCGCCGGTCGATTGCGCGGCATGGACATAGGCGTTCTCGCGCACCGACAGCACGGCGCCGCGGATGATGCGGCTGCCGCCGATACCGTAGAGAAGCCCCAGGATGACGATCACCGGCCCCATGCCCGGCCCGACCACCGAGACGACCACGATCAGGATGATCAGGTCGGGGAAGCACATCCAGGCGTCGACGAAGCGCTGCATCACCATGTCGAACTTGCCGCCGAGATAGCCCGATACGATGCCGATGAAGACCGAGACCACGGTGGCCAGACCCGCCGCCGACAGGCCGATGATGACCGAGAGCTGCGCGCCGTAGAGGCAGCGCGAGAGCATGTCGCGGCCGAGATTGTCGGTGCCCAGCCAGAACTTCTCGCTGGGCGGCTTCAGCCGATTGATCGGGCTGATCTGGTTGTAGCCGTAGGGCGCCAGCACGTCGGCGAAGAGGCCGCAGAACAGGAAGATGACGCAGATCACGAAGCCGAAAGCGCCCAGCGGCTTGTCGCGAAACAGCCGGCTCAGAAAGCGCCAGGTCCCCGACGGCGGCGCCGGCCGCGGCGCGACCGCGGTCTCGATGATCGCGACCATCAGCGGTACCTCACCTTGGGATCGAGCAGCCCGTAGCTGAGATCGACCAGAAGGTTGATGAACACGACGGCCACGCCCACGATCAGAAACACGCCGGTGATGATCGGGTAGTCGCGCTGGCTGACCGCCTCGAGCAGCAACAGGCCCATGCCGGGAATGACGAAGATCTGCTCGAGGATCACGGCGCCACCGACCAGCACCGGCGCCTGCAGGCCGACCAGGGTGACCACCGGAATCAGGGCGTTGCGCAAGGCATGGCGCAGGATGGTCGTGCGGGTGGCCAGGCCCTTGGCAAGCGCGGTGCGGATATAGTCCTGGCGCATCACCTCGAGCATCATGGTGCGCGTGAGCCGCATGACGACGGCGGAAAACGCCTTGCCCAGGATCAGCGCCGGGATGGCCATCTGGCTCATGTGGCGGAGCGGATCCTCGGTGAAGGGCGTCAATTTCACATCAGGCGACCAGCCCCACCAGATCGCCGGAAAGACCATCACCAGCGTACCGACCCAGAAGCCGGGCAACGCCAGCGCCAGGATGGCGAAGGAGCGCGTGACGTAGTCGCCGATCGTGTCCTGCGAGACGGCCGAATAGACGCCGATCGGGATACCGACGATCAACGCCACGATCAGCGCCATCAGGCCGAGCTCGAAGGTGAGCGGCAGGCGGTGGAGGATATCCTCCATGACCGAGGTGTTCTGCCACAGCGACTTGCCCAGGCTGCCGTCCAGAAGGATGGCGCCCAGCCAGCGGAAATACTGGATGTAGACCGGCTGGTTGAGGCCGAGCGCCTCCTCGAGCTGCTCCCGGCTCTTCTTGTCGGCGCCGATATCGTTGGTCGACAGCATCAGATCGATCACGTCGCCCGGGATCATCCGCACGGTGATGAACACAATCAGGCTGGCGAAGATCAAGGTCGGCACCAGCGCCAGCACCCGGCGAATGACATAGGCCTGCATCAGCCGCTTCCTCCTGCGACCAGATTGCCGTGGGTGCTCGGCACCCCAGTCGAGCCCGTGAACTGGATCATGGCCGGCGTGTCGGCCGTGATGTGCAGGCGCCGCTCGGCGACGGCGGCGTCGATCGAGCAGGCGGCGAGTGCCGCAAAGGCGAGCCCGCGTTTGCCGTCGACGGTGACGATCCGCACGCCGCGGGCCTGGGCGCGATCGAGCGCGGCGCCATAGGCCTTTGAGTCCTGTGCGAAGACCAGTGTCGGCGCCACGGAAGTGAAAACAAGATCGAGACCCGACAGGGAAATGTCAGACGACAACGACGCCACCCGCACGCCCGCGCGCAAGGCGCCGAAAAGGAATAGCGCACGTTCTGGACTGTCACCGGACAGGATCGCGACCGGCGCGCTTTGCGGCCCGAAGCCTTGGGCAATCAGCCACGAGGCAACGGAACCCGTCCGCGCCCACGCCTCGGCAGGCTGCACCCGGTCGATAGCCAACGACCGCTCGACGGAAACCGCCGGCTGGGGTCGATTGGGTGCGCACGTCGGGGCCACATGGCTCACGCGGTCCATCCCTGTCGAAAAACGTTCCCTCGTCGCCCGCTTTGCGCGGACGTTCTTGTTGGCGACAAGCTGCCGGGATTGCAGGTGTACTGTCAATCGGCGGCAAGAGGCCGCGCTAGTCTTCGAGCGTGCCCGCCAGGCGCTCCGCGGCTTCGGCGTAGTCCTTCATGAAATCGTAGACGACCGAGCGTGCCGACTGTTCGGTGTTCATGAGGCCGACTGCCTGGCCGACATAATAAGTGGCGAGCCGCTGAGCGCCTTCGTGACCGTTGGCGGCAAGCCGGTCGATCTTGGCCAGCGCCGGCCGGCTGAGGAGGCCCTGCAGCGGCATCGGCAAGGGATCGGGGGCGCTCTCACCGTGCCAGCCGTCGGTCCAAGCCGACTTGAGCTGCCGCGTCGGCTTGCCCGTCCGGCTGCGCGACCGCACGGTGTCGCGCGAGGTCGCGGCCAGCATTTTCTTCTTCACCGTCGGGGTGGTCTCGGCCTCCGCCGTCGTCAACCAGACCGAGGCGGTCCAGGCACCGGCGGCGCCCATCGCCATGCAGGCCGCCATCTGCCGCCCGGTCGCGATGCCGCCGGCCGCCAGCACGTCGATGTCCTTGTAGCTTTCGACCGCCTGCAGCACCTCGGGCACCAGCACCATGGTCGAGACCTCGCCGCAGTGCCCGCCCGCTTCGGTGCCGGCGACCACGAGAATGTCGACCCCGGCCTTGGCGTGCTTGATCGCATGTTCCTTGGCGCCGGTGAGGGCGCCCACCAGGATGCCCTTGTCGCGTGCGCGGGCCATGATCGAAGGCGGCGGCACGCCCAAGGCATTCACGAACAATTTGATAGGGTGGCTGAAGGCGACATCGAGGAGCCGCGCCGCGCCGCCTTCCCGCATGTTGTCGGTATAATCGTGGACGCCCTGCCCGGCGGACCACAGATCGGCGGTATCGATGCCGTGCTGGGCCAGCAGGCCGGCGACATGCAGGCGATGCTCGGGCGGCACGCGCGCCTCGAGGTCGGCCGCTGTCAGCCCGCCCTCCTTGTCTTCCATCTTGTTGGGGATCAGCAGGTCGATGCCGTAGGGCTTGCCGTTCACATGCTCGTCGATCCACTTGAGATCGATCTCCAGGCTCTCCGCGGTGTGGGCGACGGCGCCCAGCACGCCGAAGCCGCCGGCGTTCGACACCGCGGCCACGACGTCGCGGCAATGGCTGAAGGCGAACAGGGGAAACTCGATCCCAAGCTTCCTGCACAAGACGGACTTCATCGTTCTATTCCGCCGCCTTGCCCAGACCCTTCGGCACCTGCGCCGCGGCGGCACTGACACGTGGGTTGGTCGTGACCTTGAGCGCCTCGGCGGCGTCCTTGTTCTCCATGATCTTGGCCATGATGGCCTGGCCGGCGCGGTCGAAGACGGCGCGGTTGGTCTGGAGGTACTTCTCCGACTCGCGCAGTTTGGTCACGTAGCCGTTGATTTCGGGGATGACGTAGCGCGCGACCATGTCCCAGCTGCGGAAAGTGTTTTCCGGATTGGCCCAATCGTGCACGAAGCCGACGCAGGTGCCGAAGCCACCGCTCTGGTCGACCACCGCCTTGATCATCTTCACCAGATCGTCCGGCGTGCCGATGACGGCGGCCGAACCCGGTCCCGACATCTCGTCGACGGCGGCATCAGGGCTCTTGTAGGGCTGCGAACCGGGGCGCTGCAGGGTGCCGTAGATGTATTCGTTGTGCCAGCGCATCAGCCCGTGCTTGGCCTCTTCGCGCGCCTTCTCGCGGGTCTCGGCGATGTGCCAGTTGAGCAGCACGCGCCAGTTCTTGCGGTCGACGGTCGTGCCGTATTTCTTGGCGGCCGACTCGGCGAAGCCCCATTGCGTCGGCAGCGCGGTCAGGCCTTCGGTCGACATCGAGCCCAGCGAGATGATGCCGATGCCGTACTTGCCGGCCAGCGTCATGCCCGACGGGCTGATCTGCGAGGCCACGGCGAAGGGCATCTCTTCCTGCAGCGGCAGGAGCTGCAGGCCGGCGTCGTGCAGGTCGTACCACTCGCCCTTCTGCGTCACGCGCTCGCCACGGAACAGGCGACGGATGATGTCGATGCCCTCGTCCTGACGGTCGCGCTGGGTCATCGGATCGATGCCAAGGGCATAGGCGTCGGAGGGGAGCGCACCGGGGCCCGAACCGAAGATGGCGCGGCCGCCCGTCATATGATCGAGCTGCACCATGCGCTGCGCCACGTTGAAGGGGTTGTGATAGGGCAGCGAGATCACGCCTGTCGCTAGCTTGATGCGCTTGGTGTGCTCGCCGGCCGCTGCCAGGAACATCTCGGGCGAGGCGATCATTTCCCAGCCGCTGGAATGATGCTCGCCGCACCAGAACTCGTCGTAGCCCAGCTCGTCGAGATGCTTCACGAAGGCGATATCGCGCCGGAACTGCAGCATCGGATTCTCGCCGATGGGATGGTGAGGGGCGAGAAAGGCGCCAAATCCTAGCCGTGCCATTCGGGATACTCCTCGGTGGAAACAGTGGTCAGACGCCAGAGTTGGGCCTGCCCAATCGCCTGTCCAGAGGTATCGACCGCACCGCGAATTCAGGGCGCCTTCAGGCGGCGTGTCAGCTCGCCCGCGATCAGCTCGTAGGTATAGGCGGTCGGGTGCCCGTCGTGGGGAATGAGAAGCAGCGACACATTGATATTGTTCGTCAGGCTGTCGACCGAGACCAACGGTATCCCGAGCTTGCGCAGCCTGTTCAGCACGGTGACCAGAAAGCCAGACGAGGCACCGTAGCCGTCCTGGGAGGTTTCATCCGGCCACGAATAGACGACGATCAGCGGCGCGCCGAACTTTTCGCGCGCCAGCACCTGCAGGCGGGCCAACAGGGCCACGAACAGGTCGGCCTGCTCGTCCTGGCGCTGGCGCATGCCGATCGCGTCGACGAACAGGAACTGCTCGCCCAGCAGGTGCTTCAGCCCGGCGATCGGATGGGCCCAGCGATAATCGTCGAACGACCCCGTGTGCCGCAGCACGCCGTTCTCGAGCGCGTAGCGCGGCGAGGACCCCAGCCACGATCCATCGCCGGTGACGCGGGCGAGCTGCGCCGGGATGATCCAGCTCACCACCGCCTTGACCGGCTGGTCGGCGTAGCGGTCGAGCAGGCCTGCCTCGAAGGCGCGCACCAGATGGTTGGGCCCATAGCCCGGCACGCCGAGATTGACGGTGCGCACCTTGTAGTCGTTCGCCTTGGCGAACTGCGCAGCGAGGCTCTGATCGTCGACAAGCCCCTGGCCGAAGATGAAGGAATCGCCCAGGAACAAGTATGTATCGGCGCCGTCCGGTCCGGCCGGCGTCACGCGCGCGGCGCTGCGGTCGAAACGATAGGTGTGGCGATAGATCAGCTCCGCCCCGAAGGTTGCCGTGGCGATGACCTCGCTGTTCGGCACGGGGCGAAACCCCAGGACCGGATCCGGCGGCGGCCACCATTTCGGATCGGTCATCTTCACGAGGCCTTGTCCCATCGGCGTGGGCGACAGGAGACCGGCAACGGCATCGAGCAACCCCAGGCTGACGGCGACGGCGGCGGCGAGCAGCGCACCCGTCCGCCAGCGATTGCCGCGCAGCAGGACGACGCCCGCCAGGCCAAGCAGCGCCGCCAGGCCGCAGGCCCACAGCGCCGACGGCAGCACCAGCGCACCGATCGCCAGCACGACCAGCAGGCCCGCCACGATCCCGTAGTTCCGACGACTGCCGGCCATTGACCTCAACGTGTCCCCCCGGAGTAGGGTG
Source organism: Reyranella massiliensis 521 (assembly GCA_945860205.1). Classification (GTDB taxonomy): domain Bacteria; phylum Pseudomonadota; class Alphaproteobacteria; order Reyranellales; family Reyranellaceae; genus Reyranella; species Reyranella massiliensis_B. The sequence continues at coordinate 38,824 of CAMARK010000042.1, forward strand.
CGATGTACGTGTTCGAAAGGAAAACATCAATGAGCGGGCAATTGCCGCTGAAAGGCCTCAGGGTGCTCGATCTCGCGAGCTTCATCGCCGGGCCGGTGAGACCAGTCCGGGGTACACGAAGCGTGCCGCAAAAGAACGCCAGCTGTGCCGGAGCGTGTGCCGCAGCACCAGGATTCAGGTGATGCCGCAACAGGTTGCGCCACACCCCGGAGACAACGCCGACATGCCTCGGGAAGAGGTCCGAATCGCGGCGCTGTGCCGCTGGCGCCGGCGTTGCCGTGGCCGACTCCTGACGATCCGCGCCCGTCGCAAACGCCCTGCCGGACATGAAAAAAGCCGGCGCAATCCAAGCGCCAGCCTATCAAAAATAGGGTCTTCCGGGAATCGAGTGGGTGATTGGGGAGATCATAGGGCGCGAAAAGCTTGTGGATAGCGGTCTTTCTGCGCTTTGAGGCTCGCAGTAATTTGGCACAGTGAGGGATGGGCAAAACAGTGAAGCGGCAGCGTCGTC
>CAMARK010000043.1 GCA_945860205.1 Reyranella massiliensis 521
CGCCGTCGAGCTCGGCCTTGCCCATGCCCCAGCCGCACCACAGATTGCCGTCGACATCGACGCGGAAGCCGTCGGGCGAGCCGCCCGGCCCGGCATCGATCAGCACCTTGCCGCCGCTCATCTTCAGGCCGTCGGCCGAGACGTCATAGCTCACGATCGTGCGGTGCGGCTCGGCGCGCGAGGCCACGACATAGAGCTTCTTCTCGTCGGGCGAGAAGGCGAGGCCATTGGGGCCGGGAATTTCGTCGGCCATCATCGTGAGCTTGCCGGTCGCCGGATCGAGGCGATAGACGGCGGGCTTGTTCTCGCTCGGCGCCTTGTGGCCCTCGTAGTAGCCCAGGATGCCGAACGTCGGATCGCTGAACCACACCGAGCCGTCGGACTTCACGACGACATCGTTGGGCGAGTTGAGCGGCTTGCCGTCGTAGGAATCGGCCAGCACCGTGATGGCGCCGTCATACTCGAAGCGCACGACGCGCCGTGCGTCGTGCTCGCAGGCGATCAGCCGGCCGCGGCGGTCGCGCGTGTGGCCGTTGGCGTTGTTGGAAGGCTTGCGGAACACCGAGACCGCGCCGCTCTCCTCGTCCCAGCGCAGCACGCGGTTGTTCGGGATGTCGCTCCACAGCAGATAGCGCCCGTCGCCGAAATAGACCGGCCCTTCGGCCCAGCGGCAGCCGGTGTAGAGCCGTTCGACCGACGCCAGGGCCAGGCGATACTGGCCGAAGGACGGATCGAGCACGCGCACCGCCGGATCGGGGTAGCGCTCATTGGGTTGCCACATCGTCGTTTCCTCGTTGGTTCTTCGTTCGTTTCTTGGCGCGGATGCTACAGGTCCGCCGTCTTTCGCGCTCGTCGTTCTCGTCATGGCTGCCGGGACCGTTGGACACGACCTCACGTCGGTCCGGCGGTTGCCTTGCAGCCTTCAACTTGCTGATTTACCTGCCGAATGTCCTGTCGAGACATGTCGTCCCGTTGGACACCAAACGGCACTTTTAAAGTCGTTCGGTTCACTCCTGCTCAATATGCCCGTCACCAAAAGGGTTAAGCCAGAAGGCTCAGAACTTCCAAGCGGAAATATCCTGAACACCGTCTTTGCTCACGGCAGAAACTCAACTTTTCGGTATTCTACTCACAAAAAAATATGTAATTATCTCAACTATCTATCGTGTATGTTCCTAATTTGTTCTGATAACATACTCAAGGCCCTAGCGCAATCCTATCGCGGGCAAGGCACGCACGCAGAGAGAGGGGTTACCATGGCTGAGACAACAGCGATTGAGTGGACGAACGCGACGTGGAACCCGGTTACGGGGTGCACGAAAATCAGCGCGGGATGCGACAACTGCTATGCGGAGCGTTTCTCCGAGCGCTTTCGTGGTGTCGCCGATCACCCGTTCGAAATGGGCTTCGATCTGACGCTGAGGCCAGCACGTCTTGAGCAACCGCTTCGTTGGCGGCAGCCGCGCATGATCTTCGTCAATTCGATGAGCGACCTGTTTCACAAGCTGGTGCCCTTCGATTTTGTCGACCGTGTTTTCGATACGATGGATGCTGCTGACTGGCACACGTTCCAGGTGCTGACCAAACGCAGCTCGCGGATGCGCGACTACATCATTCGTCGATACGGTGATAAGGGATCGCCCGCACACGTGTGGCTAGGCGTATCGGTTGAAGATGGAACAAAGCTCTCTCGTGTTCGGCAGCTAGCCCAAGCACCAATTCCGGTACGCTTTCTCTCCGTCGAACCGCTGATCGGACCAATAGGTAAGTTGCCCCTGACGGGAATAGGCTGGGTGATCGTCGGTGGCGAGTCCGGTCCGCGCGCACGGCCGATGGATGAGCAGTGGGTTCGCGATGTTCGCGACCAATGCACTGATGCGGGAGTGCCATTCTTTTTCAAACAGTGGGGTGAACAAGAGCGCGCGGCAGCGTTGCAAACGCTTTTGTCCAATATTCCCCAAGCTCCGTCGTTCGGGACTTATGGAGATGCACGCGCGGCAGCTCTGACCAACCACGTCGTGAGAGTTGCCGATGTCAATCGACTGGCTGCTACACTTCGTAAGGAAGGACGTCTGTTATTTGCAGATTGGCCCGCACGTAAACAGGTCCCCGAACCAGAGTATCAAGTTCAAAGAGTAGGCGGCGGCTTGCTGGACTTCTGAAGCTTGGGAATTGGCAGTCTCGACGTTAGTCGTCGCCCTCCACCCCGTAGTCCGCCTTGGCCTTCTCCCTGCTAACGAGCCCCAGCCGCACGTCTCGTTCGACTTTGGCGCGGTCGCGCTTGGCCGGGTCGCCGAAGCCACCGCCGCCCGGCATCTCGACCACCAGCCGTTCGCCGGCCGGGATGGTCTGGAAGCCCTTGGCCCGCAGCTCCTGGCCCGAGGCGAGCGAGAGGCGGCCATTGCCGCCCGGCTTGCCGCCATCGCGGCCGCGGGCGGGATGCTTTACCCGCTCGAAGGTGGCGAAGATGCCGAACGGCGCGCCCTCGCGATGTTCGACCTCCATCACCTGGCCGAGGCCGCCGCGGTGCTGGCCGGCGCCGCCGGAGTCCTGGCGGTATTCCTTCTTCCACACCACGACCGGCGCGATGGTCTCGGTGATCTCGACCGGCACGTTGCGCACGCCCGAGGGAAAGGGCGTGGCCGAGAGCCCATCGAGCGTTGGCCGGGCGCCGGTGCCACCGGAATGGAAGGTCGTCACCATGAACGGCCGGCTGTTGCCGATGGTACCGGTCATGCCGTGGCCGGCGCCGAGCTTCAGGTTCCAGAGATTGGAGGTGCCCTCGGCCGGCACCTGGCCCGGGATCACCTGGTGGAGCGCGTCGAAGCAGACGTCGGGCAGCATGTGGCCGATCGTGCTGCGCGCGTTCACCGCGGCGGGAAACAGCGCATTGACGATGGTGTTTTCCGGTGCCGTCACCAGGATCGAATCGAGCGTGCCGGCATTGTTGGGAATGGTCGGCGCCACGACGCATTTGATGCCGAAGGCGGTGTAGGCCTCGGTGTAGCACATCGGCGAATTGATACCGTAGATCGACGAGCCCGAGGTGCCGGCATAGTCGACGGCGATGTGGTCGGCGTGGATGCTGACGGCGGCATGCAGGTCGATTGGCGCATCGTAGCCGTCGATCCGCATATGGCCCTTCCAGGTGCCACGCGGCAACTTGGAGATGGCGGCCACCATGCCAGCGCGGCTTTTCTCGATGATGTGGGTACCGAGTTCGTCGAGCGAGGAGATGCCGTGCTCGGCCATCATGTTGGAGAGCCGCCGTTCGCCGATGCCGTTGCAGCCGATCAGGGCGTGGATATCGCCCTCGACCTGCACTGGCTCGCGCACGTTGGCGCGCACGATGCGCATCACATTCTCGTCGATCGTGCTCTCGCGCATCAATTGAAGCAGCGGCAGGAACAAGCCCTCGTGGAACACCTGCCGGCCGTCGGGCGACTGGCCGAGGCCGCCGATGTCGACCACATGCGTGGTGCAGGAGAACAGCGCCACCAGTCTGCCGTCGTGGAAGGCGGGCGAAGTGACGACGATGTCGTAGAGATGGCCGGTGCCCTTCCACGGATCGTTGGTGATGTAGGCGTCGCCCGGCTTCATGGTCTCGACCGGGAACTCGCGAATGAAGTGGATGACGCTCCGCGCCATCGAATTCACATGGCCCGGCGTGCCGGTGACGGCCTGTGCCAGCATCTGGCCTTTGAGATCGAACACGCCGGCCGAGATGTCGCCGGCCTCGCGGGCGCTGGTCGAGAAGGCGGTGCGTACCAGGGCGCGCGCTTGTTCCTCGACCACCGACAGCAGCCGGTTCCACATCACTTGCAGACGGATATCACCCACTGAGGAGTTCGGGGGCGTGCTCATGCGATGTCCTCCAGGACGATCTGGCCTACGGCATTGATGCGGGCGCTAAAACCCTGCGGCACAACGGTTGTGGTGCCATCCTCGACGATCAGTGCCGGACCGTCGAGCGACATGCCGGGCTTGAGGGCGTTGCGCTCGTGGATCGCGGCCTTTTCGTGCCGGCCGCTCGGCGGATCCAGCACCTCGCGATGGCCGCTCGGAGCCGGCGCCGCGATCCTGGCCGGATCCTTCACGGGCTTGGGCAGCGGCCGCGCGGTGGCGATCGAGAGCGTCCAGGTCAGCGCCTCGACCTCGAGCTTGGGGATGGCACGGCCGAACACCATTTCATAGGTCGCCTCGAAGCGGCGCCGCAGGTTGGGCGCGGCATCGGCTGCGAAGGCGCTGTTGGGCAGCGGCACCGCGATCTCGTGGCCCTGCCCGCGGTAACGCATGAAAGCATGGCGCGATTCGACCAGCTCCTCGCCGGGCGCCGCCGGCCGCACCACGGCCTCGGCCTCGGCGCGCATGGCGGCGAACAGCTCGTTCAGCATCTTGGCATCGAACATGTCGAGCCTGACGTGGCGCGTACGCACGACCTCGTAGGCGATCGGCGCGCGGAGGAAGCCGAAGGCGGAACCGACACCGGCACCGACCGGCACGACGACCTTCTTCATCCCGAGCTTGCGCGCGAGGCGGGCGGCGTGCAGCGGCGCCGCGCCGCCGAAGGCGATCAGCGTGCGCTCGGCCGTGTCCTTGCCGTTCTCGACGGCATGCACGCGGGCGGCACTCGCCATGGTCTCGTCGACGATTTCTGCGACGCCTGCCGCCGCGCCCTGGGCATCGGTTTTCAGCGCGCCCGCCAATGCCTGCAGGGCGGCCTTGGCCTTCTCCGGATAGAGCGGCAACGCGCCGCCGGCGAAGCGGGCTGGATCGAGGCGGCCGAGGGCCGTGTCGGCGTCGGTCACGGTGGGCTCAGAGCCGCCGTTGCCGTAACAGGCGGGACCGGGGACGCTGCCGGCCGAATCGGGGCCGACCTGGATGCGGCCCAGCGCATCGAGCCGCGCGATCGAGCCGCCGCCGGCGCCGATCTCGACCAGTTCGATCACCGGGATGCGCACGGGCAAGCCGCTGCCCTGCACGAAGCGATAGGCGCGCGCCACTTCGAACTGGCGTGAGCGCTGCAGTTCCAGATCGTCGATCAGGGTGAGCTTGGCCGTGGTGCCGCCCATGTCGAAGGCGACGGCCTTGGCGATTCCGTTCTCGGCCGCGACCGTGAGCGCCAGGATGGCGCCGCCGGCCGGACCCGACTCGACCAGCCGCACGGGATAGCGTCGCGCCGTATCGACGGTGGTGATGCCGCCCGACGACATCATCAACAGCAACGGCCCGGCGATGCCTTCCTTCTTGAGGTCGGTTTCGAGTTGGCCGAGATAGCCCGCCATGCGCGGCAGCACGTAGGCGTTGGCGATGGTGGTCGAGGTCCGCTCATACTCGCGGATCTCCGGGCAGACCTCGCAGGAGAGCGAGATGGCGACGCCCGGCAGTTCCTCGGCCAGGATCTGGCCGGCGCGGCGTTCGTGCGCCTCGTGGGTGAAGCTGTGCAGGAAGCAGACGGCCACCGCCTCGATCTTGCGCTGGCGCAGGTCGATGGCGACGGCGCGCACGGCTTTCTCATCGAGCGGCATCAGGACGGCGCCATCTGAAGCCACGCGCTCGGGAATGCCGAAGCGCAGGTCGCGCGGCACCAGCGGATCGGGCCGCTCCATGTAGATGTCGTACTGCTCGAAGCGGTGCTCCCACGCCATCTCGACCGAATCGCGGAAGCCCTCGGTGGTGAGCAGCGCCGTGCGCGCGCCCTTGCGCTCGATCAGCGCGTTGGTGGCAAGCGTCGTGCCGTGCACCACCAGGGTGACGTCGGCTGCGGCGACCTTGGCCTCGGCCAGGATGGCGCGCACGCCCTCCAGCACCGCGCGCTCGGGCGCGTCGGGTGTCGTCAGCAGTTTGATGGAATGGGCTGTCGTGCCGGCTTCCAGCACGACGTCGGTGAACGTACCGCCGATATCGACGGCCAGGCGCGCGGACATCAGTTGGCGTCGATCTTGATGTTGCCCTTGGCGACGACCTCGCCCCAGGTTTTGAGGTCGCGCTGCAGGTAGGCGATGTAGTCGGCGCGCGACAGGGTGGCGGGGTGGAGGCCGTTCTCGTCGTACTTGGCCTTCACGGCCGGGTCGGCCATGACCTTGAGGATCGCCGCCGTCAGCACGGCCATGACCGGCTCGGGCGTCTTGGGAGGGGCCGCGATGCCATACCAGTTCTCGGCCTGGTAGCCCGGCACCGCCTCGGCGATCGTCGGCGTCTCGGGCAGCACCGGCCAGCGCTCGGGTGAGGTCACGGCCATGGCGCGCACCTTGCCGCCGCGGATCAGGCCCAGGGTCGCGGGATCGCCGAAGTAGGCGTCGACGATGCCGGCCGCAAGATCGTTCAGCGCCGGCCCGGTCCCGCGATAGGGCACATGGATCATCTTCAGTCCCGACATCTGCGTGAACAGTTCGCCGGCGAGATGCTGGCTGGTGCCGATGCCGCCCGAGGCCCAGCGCAGTTCCTGGCGCTTCGCCAGTTCCATGAACTCGGGCAGCGTCTTGGCCGGCAGGTCGTTGCGGACGGCCACGATGAAGGGCATGCGCACCAGCCGCGTGATCTGCGACAGCGCCATCGGGTCGTAGGGCATCTTGCGCAGGTGCGGCCCGGCGGTGAGCGTGCCGACGCCGGTGAGGCTGAGCGTGTAGCCGTCGGGCGGGGCATGCGACATCGCCTCGACGCCGATGATGCCGCCGGCGCCGCCCTTGTTCTCGACGATGATCGGTTGGCCGAGTTCCTTGGAGAGCGGTTCCATCAGCAGGCGCGCCGTCATGTCGACGCCGCCGCCGGGCGGGAAGGGCACGATGATCTTGATCGGCCGGTCGGGGAACTTGCCCTGTGCCCAGACGTGACGCAGAGGGGCTGCAAAGGGGAGAGCAAGGCCTGCGATCAGGACGCTTCGACGGGTCGTGCTCATAGTGGTTCTCTCTACGATCAAAGGAATGATGTAGACGCTAGCACGAGTGGCTGACTAAAGGCCCACCTTCTTGAACACCTCGACGAAGCGGTCGACGTCTTCCTCATCGTTGTAGACGTGCGGGCTAATGCGCAGGCGGCCGAGCCGCGGAGCGGCGTGGACGTTCTGCGCTGCGAGCCTCTGCGGCAGGTCGGTCGCCATGCCCTTGGGAAATTTCAGGCTGAGGACGTGCGGCGCGCGCAGCTTCTTGTCGAGCACCTGGACGCCGGTGTTGGCGAGGCCGTCGGCCAGCCGGTCGGTGAGCATGCCAAGCCGCGCCACGATCGGCTCGTTGCCCCAGCCCGCCATCATCTCCATGCCGATCGCCGCCATCTCCATCGAGATGAAATGGTCGCGCTCGCCCATGTCGTAGCGCCGCGCGCCGTCGGTGTAGGAGACGTCGCGGAAATAGAGCGTGTCCTCGGCCGAGACGGCGCGGCGGGCGCCGGCGGTCTGCTCCAGCGGCACGCCGTTCTGCCGGCGCTTGGCTGCATACATGAAGGCGCGGCCGTAGGGGCCCAGCACCCATTTGTAGGTCGGGAAGATCAGGAAATCGGGATCGAGCACCTTCACGTCGATCTTGCGCACGCCGACGTCGTGCGTGGCATCGACCAGCAGCGCGGCGCCCTGCTTGCGGGTGGCCGCCGCGATCCGCGCCATGTCGAGGGCGCCGCCGTCGGACCAGTGCACGGAGGAAATCGAGACCAGCGCCAGCGGTGCCGCGCCGCCGCGATCGATGGCGCCCAGAACCGAAGAGGTCCAGTCGCCATCGGCGGGCTGCGCCACTTGTTCGACAGTGAAGCCGCCGGCCTCGGCGCGGCTCATCCATTCCAGCACCGGCGAGGTGTGGTCGTCCTTCAGCACCAGCACGCGGCTGCCGCGCGGGATCGCCAGCACCTTGCCCGCGGTCGCCACGCCGTAGCCGACCGAGGGGATCAGCGCCACGTCGACGGGGTCGGCGCCGATCAGGGCGGCGGCGGCCTTGCGCGCGCGTTCGTACTGCTGCGACTGGAAGCCGGCTTCCAGCTTCCACGGTTGGCCCTTGCGGCCGATAGCGGCGCGGCCTGCTTCCTGCACTTTCAGCGGCAGCGGGCTCCAGGAAGCGGCGTTCAGGAAACAGACGTCGCGCGGGATGTCGAACAAGGCGCGCTGGGAGGGGAGCATGTTTTGGTCTCCGTCGATCAAGCGGGTGACAGCAGACTAGCGCGCCCTCGCGTCGATACCGGCAACAAAAAACCTATAGGCTGACCCTACCCGACGCACGCAACTGATTACCTGCCACATCATTGAGAGGCCTGCGGACCGCGCCCAAGTTGAGCTTATCAAGCCCAAGGAGGGATCGATGAGCTTCCAGTCCCGCAACCGTTTCACTATCGAGCAGGACCTGTTCGCGACGCCGGCCGTGGCCGTGACGCCGCCGTCATTCCGTCAGCGCCTCGCCGTCACCGTCGCAGTGTGGCGTGAGCGCACGATGGCGCGCCGCTGTCTCGCGGCGATGGACGCCCGCAGCCTGCGCGACGCCGGCATTTCGCCGGCGGCAGCCGCCTTCGAAGCGGGCAGGCCGTTCTGGCAGAAGCTGGGCGGGCTGCGCTAGTGGCGGCGCGCTACCACATCGGCGCTACCACATCGTCTTGGCGGCGCGGCCCGGCCATTCGCGGTCGTAAGTCTCGCCACCGACGCGGTCCTGGCTGAGCGCTGCCAGGATCTGGCCGGCGCTGGGCAGGCTCTTCGCATCGACATGGCGCGCCGGGTTCCACAGCTCGGAGCGCACCAGGGCGCGGGCGCACTGGAAGTAGACGGCATCGACGGTCATCACCATCACCGAACGCGGCGCCTTGTCTTCGACGGCGAACGAGTCGAGCAGCGCCGGCTCGACGCTGAGGCGGGCACGGCCGTTGACGCGGAGCGTGTTACCGACACCCGGGATCAGGAACAGCAGCGCCGCCCGCGGATCGCGCACGATGTTGCGCAGCGAATCGATCCTGTTGTTGCCGCGCCGGTCGGGCAGCATCAGCGTCTTCTCGTCGTGCACGCGCACGAATCCCGGCCTGTCGCCGCGCGGCGAACAGTCGAGCCCCTCCGGCCCCGAGGTCGCGAGCGACGCGAACGGCGAGGCTTCTATGTAGGCGCGATAGTGCGGCGTGATCCAGTTCACCTCTTTTACGGTCGCAGCCTCGGCCGCCTGGCCATAGAGCGCTTCGAGGTCGGCGACGGTGGTGACGGTATGCGAGGCGATCGTGTTGGGCATGTCGGGATCTCGTTATTTGAGCGACGCGCGATAGGTCAGCGGTTCAAGTTGCAGTACTGCTTCCAACGGGGGCGTCAAGGTGAAGAGACCGGGCCGCCTGGAAAAGTCGTAAAGACGATAGAGGCGAAAAGCATCCGGACGTTCCGCGGCCACATCGTTCTCGTTCCGCGTCAGGTAGAATGGCGTCGCATTGCCGCCACGCGTGGTCTTCACTTCGATCAGCCTTTCCGCCTCAGACGGATCGAACGAGTGGATGTCGTAACCAGCGCCGTCGCCTTCTTCTTCGGAAATCCATCGGACTTTTCGGGCAAGATCCGGCCGGTCGAGTTTGACGAGAGTCTGACGCTCGTATTCGAAGATGCGCTCTTCGCCGGCGCGACCGAGAGTGCGATTGAGCTGATCGCGCGCGGCGGGGTCGAATTTTCGGATCAGCCTTTCAAGGGCGCGCGGCCTTGTCGAAGCCACACCTTGAGGTGACGGAGGTGGACCGAGATAGAGTTCCGGCACTTCGGCCAGACCGCTGATCGGTCGTTGCACGAAAGGGATGGGATCGGGGTTCTTGGCGAGATAGTCGGAGATCGCATCCAGGAGCGCGCCTTGGTAGTTACGGCGTGGCTTGTATCCCTTGATCCAGGGGAGGCCGAGTTCGCTGAGAACGGCGGAGATGTTCTGATGCTTGAATTCGACAGAGCCTTCGTTTCGGCCGATGTGCTCCATCAAGTTTCGGCGATGTTCAGTTTTACTGTACGTGTGGCCGCTCTGTTCGCCGCGAAGCATTTCGAAGTAGTCCTCGACAATCAGCCGGACCTCTTCCGGCGACCAATCTGCTCCTGATCTGGCGACCACTGATCTCTACCAAAGCCGTTTCACGCCATAGGCATCGAAGGTCCGCTCGTTCGACACGAGTGTCAGATCTTCGAGCATGGCTTGAGCGATCAGCATGCGATCGAATGGGTCTCTGTGATGTCCGCCGAGATTGCCGGCGTGTTGGGCGTGGCGCACCGAAATGGTCAGTTCAGTGAATCCTTCGGCAGCCACCGTGCCGGGGATGTCATCCGCAACGACACGCGCATCGGGCAATTTGCCGATCCTATGTTTGGTGGCGATTTCCCAGGCAGAAGCAGCGCTTACGAAGACTTCGTTTTCGTCATCGTTGTCGATTGCAATGCGTGCGCGACGGGAGAGTTTGGGATCGGCGAACACCCACCAGAGAAATGCGTGCGTATCGAGGAGAAGTCGCACGCGTCATTCCCAGAGCTTGAGTTCGCCCTCGGGCAGTGGCTCGAAGAACGCCGGGCCGACCGACCCCTTGCCCTTCAAGCGGCCGAACTTGCGCTTGGGTTTCGGCGCGACCGGCACAATCTTCACCACCGGCTCCTTGCCGCGCGCGAGCACGATCTCCTCGCCCGCCTCGGCACGAGCGACGAGCTTGGAGAGGTTCGTCTTGGCGGCGTGGATCGTGTACGTGGGCATGATTCTAGATTAGCTAATCATCTTAGCTAATTCAAGCCCAGCGGGCGGGCGAACTGCCGAGCGGCTCGGCGGGGCGGGCATAGAAGGCGGGCGTCTCGCTCAACTGCACGATCGGCCGGAGATGGTTCAGCCGGCCGAACGGGCCGACGCTCTCGGTGATCAGGCTCGCCAGCTCGTCGTCGCTGAGTTCGGCCGCGCCTTTGCTGCCATCGATCGTGCCGAGGCTCGCGATCCAGTGCGCAACCTGGACCAGCGAGACGCGGACCAGCCACGAACCGCCTTCTTCAATGCGGCGGGCGAGGCCAACCATGGCGCCGAGGGCGGCGAGGTAGCCCGCGATATAGTCGTTGGCCTGCACCGGCATGTTGCGTGGCTTCTCCAGCGTGCCTTGCGTCGCAGAGAGACCAGTGACGTTCTGCACGATCGAATCGAAGCCGCGCCGCGACGACCAAGGTCCTTCGTGACTGTAGGCGCAGATGCTGACGCAGACGATGCCCGGCCGCAGTTCGGCCAGTCGCTCTGGCGAGAAGCCGCGCGCGGCGAGCGTGCCCGGCCGATAGCCTTGCGTGAAGATATCGGCCTCGCGGACCAGGCCGTTCAGGGTCTCGATGCCGGCGGGCTCGCGCAGGTCGAGCCAGGCGCAGCGCTTGCCATGGCCGGTGTCCATCAGGATTTCGGTCTGGTAGGGCAGGTGCTGTGCGGCGATATGCAGGACCTCGGCGCCGTTCTCCGCCAGCACGCGACCGCTGGTCGGGCCGGCCAGCACGCGTGTGAGATCGAGGGCGCGGATGCCGCTCAAAGGACGATCGCCTTTTGGCAGCGGCCGTGGCGGCGCCTCGCCGATCTTGACGATGTCGATCAACGGCAACTTCGCGACGGCGATGCCATGTGGATGGGCATTCCATTCGTCGCGGCTGCGCACCAGGCCGCCGACGCAATTGCCGGAGGCGATCGCCTCCTCGATGGCGAGGCCGTCCCATTTGGCGACGGCCTCGGCCAGCGCCTCGCGCGTCTCCGCCTTGGCGCCCGAGATGCTGAGCGCGCCGGCGCGGTGATGTGGATGGTTGGTATGCAGGAACATGGTCCGGCCGTCGCGCGTCGGGTAGTGACCGGCCAGCGGATCCCACGACACGGGCTTCTCACCGTTCCGCCGCACGTAGGTGTTGGAGCGCAGCGATGCCGCCGCGGCGCGGCGATCGATCGTCACCGCCTGCGGCTTGCCGGTGCGCAGCCGCCAGAGATCGGACACCGCCAATCCCACCGCGCCCAGCGCCGCCGAGCCGGCATGGGCGATGCGCCACGGCGTCGCGAACACCGGATCGTCGCCGCCGGTGAGCGTAAGTGAATCGTCGGCACGTCTTTTGCGGCCGAGCTGGCCAAGGACGTCGTGGACCAGCGCGTCGCTCATCTATCAGCCCTCATTTATCGGCCCACGTATTCGGCATGATCCGGGTCAGCAGCGCCATCAGCGCGTCGGGGCAGGTGATGTGCGGATTGTGGCTGCAATCGAGCTCGTACGACTTCCAGCCGGCTTCGCTCTTGGTGCGCGTGCTGAACTGGCGGAATACGTCGCCCGGTCCGTTGCGCGTTGCATATATATAGTGGCGCGGCGGCGGCGGCTCCTTCGACTCGAGCTTCAGTCTCTGCTCGAAGGTCCGGATGGGCTGCGGCCGGCGGCGCGGACTGGCCCAAGCCACATCCTCGGGCGACGTGTCGGGCGGCATCGGATTGATGGGAAGCCGCCAGCCGTCGCCGTCCTTGGCGGCACCGGCGCGCATGTTGGCCTCGGCCTTCGGACCCACCAGGTCGAACAGGCTCTGGCCATCGGTGGGCGCGAAGGCGTCGATATATACGACGCGTGCGATGCGCTCGCGCGCCTTGTCGGCAACGCCGGTCGCCACCATGCCGCCGTAGGAATGGCCGAGCAGGGTGACGTCGGTCAGGTTCTCGAATTCCAGCACCGCCAGCACGTCCTGGATGTGGGTCGAGAGATCGACCTCGGGGCGCGCGAGATGGGCGCGCTCGCCGAGCCCGGTATAGGTCGGCGAGAAGAAATCGTGTCCAGCCGCCCGGAAGAGGGGCCGCATCTTCTTCCAGGCCCAGGCTGCGGACCATGCGCCATGCGCCAGAACGATCGATGCCATATGCCAATACTCCCTTGATGCCGACACTACACCGGGATCGGCGCCTTGAAGACGAAGAAGGCGCCGGCGCAGATCAGGGCGAAGCCCACCAGGTGGTTGAGCGTGATGCGTTCGCCGAGATAAAGGACCGAGAAGGCGGCGAACACGGTGAGCGTGATCACCTCCTGCATGGTCTTGAGCTCGGCGGCGGAATAGACCGTGTGCCCCCAACGGTTGGCGGGCACGGCGAAGCAGTATTCCACGAAAGCGATGCCCCAGCTTGCCACCACCACCAGCCACAGCGGCCTGTCGGTGAACTTCAGATGCCCGTACCAGGCAAACGTCATGAAGACGTTGGAGATCAGCAACAGGACGATGGGCGCGATGGCGGGAGGCAGCCAGGTCATCGATGGGGTTACTCCGGTTTGATGCCGAGCTTCTTGATCAGCGGCACCACGGCCTTGTCCTCGGCATCGAACATCGCCGCAGTCTCCTGCGGCGTGGTCGGATAGGCCTCGGCCGTGAGGTCGGCGAAGCGTTTTACGACAGCTGGGTCCTTGAGGACCTTGACCATCGCCTCGTTGAGCTTGGCCACTACCTCGGGCGGCATCTTGGCCGGGCCGAACAGGCCGGTGAAGGTGCTGAAGGTGAAATTCTCCAGTCCCTTGACGCCCGATTCCTTCATGGTCGGCACGTCGGGCAGCTCCGGCAGGCGCTTGTCGGAAGAGATGGCGATGGCGCGCAGCTTGCCGCTCTTGATGTAGCCGATGGCGGCGTTGACCTGGTCGACCTGGGCCGTCACCTGGCCCGCGATCACGTCGATGCTGGCGGCGCCCGACCCTTTGTAGTGGATCAGCGTGTATTTCGTGCCGGTGGCATCGCCGATCAGCTCGAGCGCCAGGTGGTTGGTGGTGCCGATGCCGGAATCGGCCACCGGGAACTTGCCGTCGCGACCGAGCGCGATGAAGTCGGCCAGGGTCTTGATCGGCGAACTGGGCGTCACCAGCAGGACGGCCGGGACGCGCTGGATGTGGCTGATCGGCGTGAAGGCGGTGCGCCAGTCGTAGGGCGCGTTGCCGTAGATGGCGGGGACGGCCACCAGCGAGTTGGCCGACACCAGCAATGTGTAGCCGTCGGGCGCGGCGCGGGCCACGATGTCGCTGCCGATCATGCCGCTGGCGCCGGCCTTGTTCTCGACCAGCACGGTGACGCCCAGCACATCCTTCAGCCTGTCTGCAATGATGCGCGAAGTGACGTCGATGTTCCCGCCTGGCGCGTACGGCGCCATGATCTTGATCGGCTTGTCCGGAAATTGGGCAAATGCCGGGCTCGAGGCGACGACCAGGCCGACAAGGCCCGCCAGAATCGTATTCAGACGCATGAGTTCCTCCCGTTTCTTTTTACGGGGCGTAGAAGAACGCGATCTGCAAGCCTTCGCAACAATCGATCGCAAGGAAGCCGATGCCCGGCCTTCCGGGTTGTTCGCTCAGCGGTCGATCTAGCCGCGGCCCATCACCCAGGTCGGCAATCCCAGGGCGATATCGGGGAAGGCCATGAGCAGCAGGATCAGCGCGAGCATGGCGCCGACGAAGGGCAACGCGCCCTTGATCACGTCCGCGATGGCGCCCGTCGCGCGCAGGCTTTGCACGACGTAGAGGTTGAGGCCGACCGGCGGTGTCACCAGGGCTGCCTCGATGAGGATGGTCAGCACGATGCCCCACCAGATGGGATCCCAGCCCAGGCCCACCACGATCGGGAACACGAACGGGGTCGTGAGGATCATCATCGAGATCGTTTCCATGAAGCAGCCCAGGATCAGATAGAAAACGATCAGCAGCAGCATGGTGCCGACCTTGCCAAGCCCGAGTGCGCTGATGGCTTTCGCCACGCCGTCGGTGACGCCGATGTTGGCCAGGACGAAGTTCAGGAACTGCGCGGCGATGATGATCAGCATGATCATCGCGGTCGTGCGCATCGTTCCCTCGAACACCGCCTTGAGCATCCGCCACGAGAGTGCGCGCTCCCATGCCGCCAGCAGGAGCGCCGCGAAGACGCCCATGGACGCCGCTTCCGTCGGTGTGGCCCAGCCGGCGTAGATGGAGCCGACGACGACGGCAAAGATGAACAGGGGCGCCACGAGATCTTTCAGGGACCGTAGCCGCTCTCCCCAGCTGCTCGTGATCGGCGTTCCGCCCTTCGAAGGCGTCAGCAGGCAGTAGCCCAGGACGATGGCCATGAAGAAAGCGGTGAGCAGCAGGCCGGGGATCATCCCGGCCAGATAGAGGCGAGGGACAGAGGTCTGGGTCAGCAGTCCGTAGAGGATGAAGTTGATGGATGGCGGGATCAGGATGCCGAGCGTGCCGCCGGCTGCCAGCGTTCCCAGGAAGAGCGGTTCGTCGTAGCCGCGGATCTTCACCTGCGGCAGGGCAACGACGCCGACCGTGGCCGCCGTGGCCACGCTCGAACCCGAAGTTGCCGCGAACATCGCGCAGGTGCCGATATTGGCGTGCATCAGCCCGCCCGGCAGCCAGGAGAGCCAGGTCGCGATCGCGGCATAGACGCGATGGGCAATCCCCGACCGCAGCAGGATCTCGCCCAGCATCACGAACATCGGGATGGCGATCAGGATGTATTCCGAACTCGCGTTCCAGACGATATCGCCCATCGCGAGGTAGAGCGGAATGGAGGAGAAGAACTGGTTGAGCGCCAGGCCGAGGACGCCCATGACGGCGGCCACCGGAACGCTGACAGCAAGGAGCGCGACGAGAAGGATCAGGGCGGTGCCGAGCATGTCTAGCGTTTCTCCCCGGCGTTCGGAGTCCCGATGCCCAGGGAGCCGAGTTCACCCTGCACTTCCTCGTCTTGCGACGGCACCCCGATGGTTTTTGAGACTGTGGCGAGGTCGCCGCGCATCAGCGCCTGGACGCTGCGCAGGAAAGCCAGCACGGTGACGATCAGGAAAAGAACGAAGCCCGCGAACCAGAACGCCTGGGGCCAGGCCAGCAGGATCCGCAATGGCGTGTTCGACCGGTTCGAGCCGGCCAGATTGTCGAGGAATATCTCCCCGGCGCGGTCAACGATGGCCAGGACCAGGATCGCGAGGCCAACGATCGCGATGAGGTCGAGCACTGCCTTTCCTCGCGCGCCGAGATTGCCGTAGAGGACGTCGATGCGAACGTGGCCGCGCGTCACCATCACGTGAGCCAGCGACCACGACGTGCCGATGGCAAACAGATAGGCCGCAATCTCGTCGGAGCCCGAGAACGCAAACGACAGCAGCTTGCGGCTGACCACCTCCACGGTCACGACGACGGCAGCCAGCAAAATCATGGCGCCGCCGGCCCACGCTCCCCAGAGGGCGGCGACCGATGCGCCGCGCCACAGACGTTCCATGCTTGTTTCCCGAGAGGTGGAGACCCCTGTGCCGCTCAGTTGGCCTTGGCCGCGAGGCCGTAGGGTTTGCCTACAGTCTCGGTCCACTTGGTGGCGCATTCCGGGCCACACCGCTTGGCCCACTCCGGCAGGACGACGTCGTTGAGCGCCTTCTTCATGGCGGCGCGATCGGCGTCAGACGGTGTCACGAGTTTCAGCTTCGCCGGGGTGCCGACGGAGCAGGGGCCGTTGCCGGTGTTGCAGGCGATGCCTTCCTTGGTGTCCGCCTCGACGCTTGCCCAGGACGCTTCTTCGAGCTTCTTGAACTCGCCGGTCATGAATTCCTGCGTCGGCTTGGAAAGCTTGTTCCAGCTGTTGAGGTTGACGGCCACGAAGCCGGCTGTGTAGCCCAGCGCCACATCGACGACGCTCTTCACGACTTCGGGCCACTTCGCCTGGTATCCAGGCAGCGTGCCGGTGATGCCGCAGTCGACCACGCCCTTCTCGAGCGCCGGCACGACCTCGCCGAACGGGATGGTCACGGCGGAGCCGCCCAGCGCCTTGACCAGGTCGGACTGGGAAACACCCTGCACGCGCACCTTCTTGCCTTTTAGATCGGCCAAGCTGGAGATTTCGTCACGGCAGAAGAAGACCTGCTTGGGGAAAGCAAAAGTGGAAACGATCTGCGCGCCGAACTTGTCCCGCATGATCTTTTGCATCTCGGGCATCCAGGCGTTCAGGATTTCGCGCTGTTGCGCGACGCTGGTTGCCACGCCCGATACATCCGACCCCTCGAAAATGGCGGCGCCATCGTCGACATAGATCGGAAGCGCGTGCGCCACGTCATAAACGCCGGTCTTCAGCAGCCGCAAAACCTCGGTGCCCTTGAGGTTGAGCTCGGTGATCGACTTGATGTTGCCGGTCAGCTTGCCGCCCGAAGCCGCACCGAGCTTCTCGTTCCAGAAGGGTGCTTCGACAACCTTGAAGATGTTGAGAAAGTTCCACGTGCCGATCACGTTGAATTTCTTGGTGTCGAGGTTGGCCGGTGCCTGGGCCGCCGCAATACCGCTGCCGCCCACAACCAACGCAGCCGTCATTCCGAGAATTGCCGTGAACTTCATCTTTGTCTCCCTGCTCAATTTTCATCCGTTTCGGATGATTTCTTTTTAAGGTGCGCGGACGCTAGCATTCCGCCGGGTTCCGGGAAAGCCGCTGTCAGAGCGCCGGCGGCCGGTGCTGTGCCCAGGGCCGTGCCTGCTCGAGCAGGGCGCCCAGCCGCAGCACGTCAGTCTCGCTCGCCCACTTGCCGATGATCTGCACCGAGGTCGGCAGCCCGTCCGTGCCGAAGCCCGACGGCACGGCCATCGCCGGATGGCCGGTGAGGTTGAATGGGTACTGGTAGGAGGTCCAACCCTGCCGCGTGATGCCGCATTTCACGCCGTCGACCACGACCTCGTCGTTGGCGGCGTCGTGTCCGACCTCGAGCGCGGTGCGCGAGTTGGTCGGGCTCACCAGGAAGTCGTAACGCTCGAACAGCGACTGGATTTTGCGGAACAGGACCGTGCGCGCGAACTGGGCGTTGCGGAAGTCGGCGAGGGTGAACTTCTCGCCGCGCTGCATGAAAGCCAGCGTCACCGGGTCCATCTGGTTCTGCCACTTGGGCAGGTATTGGGCGCAGGTCACCGCGAAGCCGGCCTGATAGAGCACGCGGCCTTCGTACTCGATCCAGTCGATCTTGTCGGTGACTTGCTCGACCTCGGCGCCCATGTCGCGCCAGGCGTCGAGCGCCTGCAGTGTGTTGGAGCGCACGTCGGCGGCGAGGCGCGGATTGGCCATCAGCTCGATGTAGCCGATGCGCACGCCCGAGAGATCCTCGCCCGCGAGCTTGGGCGACATCGGTTGCGCCGTGGCGCCGAGGCTCCAGGGGTCCTTGGACGACGGCCCCGCGAGGACGCCGTGCATGACGGCGGCGTCGGTGACCGTGCGGGCGAGGGGCCCCGCGAAGATGTTGTTGCCGAAGGTATCGCGCGAGGTGTCGTAGGGCACGATGCCGAGCGTGGCCTTGAGCCCGACCAGACCCGAGCAGGAGGCAGGACCGCGCGTCGAGCCCGCGCCGTCTGTGGCGAGCGACAGCGGGCCGAGACCGGCCGCCACGGCGGATGCGCCGCCGCCGCTGGAGCCACCCGGCGTGCGGTCGAGGTTCCAGGGATTGCGCGTGGCGCCAAACGACGGCCCGTCGGTCAGTCCCTTGACGCCGAACTCCGGGCTGTTTGCCTTGCCGACGATGATGGCGCCGGCCGCCTTGAGGCGCGCCACGGTGATGTCGTCGGACGCGGCCGGTGGATTATCGGCGAAGATCGCCGAGCCATGCCGGGTCGGCACGCCCTCGACGTCGAGCAGGTCCTTGATGCTGACCGGCACGCCGTGCAGCGGCCCGAGCTTCTCGCCCCTGGAGACCGCCTCCTCGGCGCGCCTGGCGTCGGCGCGGGCTCGCTCGGCCGTCACCTCGCGAAAGCAGTTGAGCTTGGGATTGGCACGCTCGATCGCTTTCAGCACGGCGTCGACATACTCGACAGGCGAAAGCTTGCGCGAGCGGATGAGGGCGGCGGCCTTTGCGGCCGGGGTGAACAAAAGATCTGTGTCGGTCATGGCGCACCCTAGCCCATCCTCGACAGCGTCTGCACGCCGCGCTACGCCCGCAGGCGATGTTCTCCCTGCCCATCCTGGCGGCGCTGGCGGTCGTGGCCGTCGTGACCTCCTTCGTTTCCGGCATCTTCGGCATGGCCGGCGGCATGTTGCTGATCGGCTTTTTGCTGATGCTGCTGCCGGTGCCGGTGGCCATGGTGTTCCATGGCGTCATCCAGATCGCGGCCAACGGCTGGCGTGCCTGGCTGTGGCGCCATCATGTGAGATGGAGTGTCGTGCTGAAGTTTGGCGCAGGTGCCGGGGCCTCGCTGGTGGTCTTCTCGTTCTTCGATTTCGTGCCGCCCAAGTCGATGGTCCTGATCGCCGTGGGGGTGACGCCCTTCATCGCGCTGGCGGTGCCGCAACGCATCGCGCCCAACATCGAGCGCGGCGTACAGGCGTTCCTGGCCGGGGCCATCGGCGGCGCCATCCAGCTCGTCTCGGGCGTCACCGGCCCGTTGCTCGACATCTTCTATGTCCGCACCGGCATGACCCGGCAGGTCAACGTCGCCACCAAGGCAGCGGCCCAGGTGCTGGGCCACCTCACCAAGGTGATCTATTTCGCCCTCGTGATCGAAGGCCCGGCCGGCCGCGATCCCGAGCAGTGGCTGGTCATGGGCTTTGCCGCGGCCTTCGCCGTGCTGGGAACGACGCTGTCGCGCAGTTTTCTCGATCGCATGTCGGACAAGCAGTTCTATCATTGGACGCGGCGCGTCATTCTGGCGCTGGGCGCGGTATACGTCGGCCAGGGACTGTGGATGATGGTGAACCCATGACGGACGTCAAAGCCGAGGTTCGGGCGCTGCTCAATCGGCTGCCCGAGGATTGCACTTATGCCGACGTGCAGCGCGGCATCGCCGTGCTGATGTGGCCCAAGCAGGGCGACGGGTCGCTCGCGCCGCCACAGCGCATCGACCCGGAAGAAGTGAAGCGTCGCCTGCGCGAATGGATGAAATCGGAGAAGGAAAAATGAAGGACCGCGTCTCGATCGACCTCAAGGATGGCGTTGCCGACGTCCGCCTGATCCGTGCCGACAAGATGAACGCGCTCGATCCCGCGATGTTCGAAGGCATCATCGAGGCGGGCGCGAAGCTCGCCGACATGAAGGGCCTGCGCGCGGTCGTGCTGTCGGGCGAGGGCAAGGCCTTCTGCGCCGGCCTCGACATGGCAAGCTTCGCCGCCATGAAGCAGGATGGCGACGCAGTGCCGGGCGTGCGAGATCTCACCAAGCGCACCCACGGCATCGCCAACCGGCCGCAGCAATGCGCCTGGCTGTGGCGTGAGCTGCCGGTGCCGGTGATCGCCGCCGTCCATGGCGTGGCCTTCGGCGGCGGCTTCCAGATCATGCTGGGTGCCGACATCCGCTATGCCACGGCCGATACGCGCTTCTCGGTGATGGAGATCAAGTGGGGCCTCGTGCCCGATCTCGCCGGCACCCAGCTCATGCGCCATCTCGCGCGCGAGGATGTGGTCCGCGAGCTCACCTACACCGGCCGCGTCTTCAATGGCGCCGAGGCGCGCGAGATGGGTTTCGTCACGCGCGTGGTCGACGATCCGCGCGCCGCGGCGCTCGAAACGGCCAGGGAGATCGCCTCCAAGAGCCCGGATGCGATGCGGGCGAACAAGCGGCTGCTCAATGCCGCGGTCGCCATCGACGCCGCGGCGGGCCTGATGATGGAATCCGTCGAGCAGCAGAAGCTGATCGGCTCGCCCAACCAGCTCGAAGCCATCCTGTCGAACCTGCAGAAGCGCGCCGCCAACTACAAGGATTGACCACATGAACCGCCAATGGCTCTACGCCAAGCAGCCGCAGGGCAAGATCGCGGCCGACACCTTTCAGTGGACCGAGACGGCGATCCCGGTGCCGAAGGAGGGCGAGGCGCTGGTGCGCACGCGCATGCTCTCGCTCGATCCCGCCAACCGCGCCTGGATGATGGGCAAGACCTATCGCGATGCGCTGCAGCCCGGCCAGGTGATGAGCGGCTTTGCCATCGGCGAGGTGGTCGAGTCCAAGGCCTCGGGGCTCGCCAAGGGCGATCTCGTGGAAGGCGATTGGGGCTGGCAGGATTACGCCACGCTGCCGGTCAAGCGGCTCACCAAGCGCACGGCCGAGGCGCCGCTCGAACTGCTGATCGGGCCGCTCAGCATCACCGGCCTCACGGCCTATTTCGGCCTGCTGGATGTGGGCCAACCCAAGCCCGGCGACACGGTGCTGGTCTCGGCGGCGGCCGGCGCGGTCGGCACCATGGTCGGCCAGATCGCCAAGCTCGTGGGCTGCCGCGTCGTCGGCACGGCGGGCGGCCAGGACAAATGCGACTGGCTGGTGCGCGAGCTCGGCTTCGATGCCGCGATCGACTACAAGGCGGGCAGCGTCCGCCGTGCGTTGGCGGCAGCCTGCCCCGACGGCATCGACGTCTATTTCGACAATACCGGCGGGCCGGTGCTCGATGCCGCGCTCTCGCTGATGAATCTGCGCGGTCGTATCGCTTGCTGCGGCAACGTCTCGCAATACGATGTCGACAAGCCGGCGCCCGGACCGATGGCGGTGCCGGGCCTGGTCGTGACCAAGCGTCTGCGGATGGAAGGCTTCATCGTGATGGACTTCTTCGATCGCCGCGCCGAGGCCGAGCAGCGCCTCGCGCGCTGGGTCGCCGATGGGAAGATCAAGGCCGTGGTCGATGTAGTCGACGGGCTCGACAAGGCGCCGGAGGCACTGATCGGGCTCTTCGACGGCAGGAATCGCGGCAAGATGGCGGTGCGGGTCTGATCATGGCGCTGGTCCTGCACGGCCATCCCTTTTCGTCGTACTGCCAGAAGGTGGTGATTGCGTTCAACGAAACCAACACGCCATTCATATTCGCAATCACCGAAGGTGAATGGGGCCTCGCCGAATTGAAGCGCTTCTGGGCGCATGGGCTGATGCCAGTGCTGCGCGACGACGGGACTACGGTCGTCGAATCGAGCATCATCATCGAGCATGTCGCGCCGCAATTGGTGCCGACATTGGAGGTCCGCTTCCTCGACCGCTTCTTCGATCTCTATGTCATGACACCAATGCAAAAAATCGTGTTGGATGTCTTGCGTCCTGCTGGTGAGCGTGATGCGCGAGGTGTCGCCGATGCGAGAGCCCGGCTCGACATTTCCTATGTCTGGCTCGAAGGCAGGCTTTCGGACAAGCAGTGGGCGGCGGGTGAAGATTTTACCATGGCCGACTGTGCTGCAGCACCTTCGCTCTTCTATGCAGACTGGGCGCACCCCATCTCTGAGCGATTCCCGATCCTCAGAGCCTATCGAGCAAGATTGCTGGCCCGCTTGTCAGTTGCGCGCACAGTCGACGATGCTCGACCGTACCGGTCGTATTTCCCACTCGGCGCACCTGACAGGGATTAGCGACCGACAAACCTCGGCTTCCGCTTCTCCACGAAAGCCTGAACCGCTTCCTTGTGGTCGGCGGTACGTGACGCCGACACCAGACGCTCGGCTTCGAGATAGTGCGCGGTCGCGTAGTCGATGTGCAGCGCGTCGTCGAGATTGTCCTTGATGAGGCGCAGCGCGACCCGCGGCCCGTCGGCCAGCGATTTGGCGAAAGTAAAGGCTTCGTCCTGGAGCCTGGCGTCGTCGACCACGCGATTGAAGAGACCGATACGCTCAGCCTTCTCGGCGTCGACCTTCTCCGAGGTCAGCATCAGCTCGCGCGCTCGCATCGGTCCGACCGTGCGCGTGAGCAGCCAGGCGATGCCGTAATCGCCCGAGAGGCCGATCTTCGCGTAGCCCGTGGTGCCGAAGGCCGACTTTGCCGCAATGCGGATGTCGCAGGCGAGTGCCATGGCGAGGCCGGCGCCCGCCGCTGCACCGGGGAGTGCCGCGATCGTGGGCTTGCGCACCGCGAACAGCGCGCCGGTGAGATGCGCCTGCCGCCAGCGCAGGTCGGAGAGCCGCTCTTCGTAGCTCATCTGGCCGCGCGGGCCACGGCCGCCCATGCCCTTGACGTCGCCGCCGCTGCAAAAGGCCGTGCCGGCGCCGGTGATCAGGAGCGCGCCGACGCTCGGATCGTCGCCGCGCGCCTTGATCTGGTCGCGCAGCGCCTCCGTCAGGTCAGGCGACATGGCGTTGCGCGCCTCGGGCCGGTTGAGCGTGATCAGCGCTACGCCTTCGCGCACGCTACACAAAAGTTCGGTTGTGCCAGTATCGATTTCCATGGAACCTTCCCTCAACTACTCAAGGATTGGCATGACATTCCCGATCACCGAACACACCGTCAAGACCGCCCGTCACACCACGGGCTATCTCGCCTGCGGAGCGGAAGGCGCGCCGCTCCTGATCTTCGTCCATGGCTGGCCCGAGCTCTCGCTGTCGTGGCGCCATCAGCTCCCGGCATTCGCCGCGCTGGGCTTTCGTTGCGTGGCCCCCGACATGCGCGGCTATGGTCGCTCGAGCACCTACAGCCGCCACGAGGATTTTGCGCAGCCGCTCATTGTCGCCGACATGCTGGAGCTGCTGGCCGCCCTCGGCCGCGATAGTGCCGTCTGGATCGGCCACGACTGGGGCAGCCCCGTGGTCTGGAACATCGCCAGCCATCATCCCGACAAGACGATCGGCGTCGCGAGCCTCTGCGTGCCTTACCTCGCCGAGGGTTTTACGCTCGACGCCATGCTGCCGCTGGTCGATCGCACGCTCTATCCGGCTGAAAAGTTCCCGGTGGGCCAGTGGGACTACCAGTTCTTCTACCAGGAGAATTTCGACAAAGCCTGCAAGGGTTTCGAAGCCAACATCCGCAATGTCGTGAAGGCGCTGTTCCGCAAGGGCGATCCCGCGCGCGTGGGCAAGCCCGCGCCGACGTCGATGGTGCGCGCGGCCGGCGGCTGGTTCGGCGGCGGCGCCTGCCCCGACGTGCCGCGCGACGGCGACGTCATCACCCAGGCCGACATGGAGGCCTATACCGCGGCGCTGACGCGCAACGGCTTCTTCGGGCCCGACTCCTGGTACATGAACCACAAGGCCAACGGCGCCTATTCGCTGCAGTCGAAGAACGACGGCAATCTCGCGATGCCGGTGCTGTTCCTGCACGGCGCCTACGACACGACCTGCGAGACCATGAACTCCCGGCTCGCCGAGCCGATGCGCCGCGATTGCGCCCAGCTCACCGAGGCCGTGGTGAACTCCGGCCACTGGATGGCGCAGGAGCAGCCGGTGGCGGTGAACGCGGCGCTGGCGAAGTGGCTGGCGGCCAAGCTGCCGGACTACTGGAAGAGCTAGACGCGCTTCAGCGCCGCGCGCCGCTCCAGGCTTTCTTTCGGCCACATCTTCTCGCGGTCGTAAAACTCGTGCGTTGCCGGCGTTCCAACAGGCAGCGCGACCCAGGGCTGCTTGCTCATGGTGAAGATGTGGATGTCGGGCGGCATACGGTCGGGCTCATCGAGCGTGCCGACGCGGATGAAGCGGACGGCGTCGCCGGCGCCCGCATAATTGCTCCAGACCGCGATGCGGCATCGGGGACAGCGCGAGATCTTCTGGCCCTTGCCGCTGTTGGAAGGCGTATTCACGGCCTCGACCTGGCCGTCCAGCACCTCGACGCGGTCGGCCTCGATCATGGCGTTGAGCGCAAACGCCGTGCCCGTCTCGCGCTGGCACCAGCGGCAGTGGCAGCAATGCACGAACATCGGCTTCGACTTGAGTCGATAGCGCACGTGACGGCAGGTGCAGCCGCCTTCGTGGATTTCCGTCTTGCTGGCCATGGTGTGAGTCTCCCGGCTAAGGTCCGCGCCTGAAATAGCATTGGGGCGGGAGAGAAGTCATGGCCGGACGTCTAAAAGGCAAGGTGGCGGTGGTGACCGGCGCGGCGCCGCGCGGCGAGGGCGTGGGCAACGGCATGGCGACGGCCATCCAGTTTGCGCGCGAGGGCGCCCGGGTCGTGCTGGTCAATCGCAGCGCCGAGCGCGCCGAGAAGCTTGCCAAGCAGATCAAGGACGAGGGCGGCGAGGCCTCGGTGTTCGCGGGTGATGTCGCCCAGCCCGCCGCCGCCGAAGCGATGGCGGCGTTTGCCGCCAAGACCTACGGCCGCCTCGACATCCTGCACAACAATGTCGGCATCGGTGGCCCGGGCACGCCCGAGACGGTGACGCTCGAGACCTGGAACAAGGTGCTGGAGGCCAATCTCACCACCACGATGCTCTGCACCAAGGCCTGCCTGCCGCGCATGAAGGAAAGCGGCGGCGGCTCGATCATCATGGTGTCGTCGATCGCCGGCGCGCTGGGCCTGATGGGCAGTGCGGGCGCGGTGGCCTACGCCACGGCCAAGGCCGGCCTGCATGGCTTCACCCTGTCGGTCGCAGCCGACTACGCGACCGAGAACATCCGCGCCAACTGCATCATCGTGGGCTCCGTGCACACGCCGATGGTGGCCCATCTCGGTGCCGAGGCGCGCGAGCGGCGCAAGAATCTGGTGCCGATGAAGACCGAGGGCACGGCCTGGGACATCGCCCACGGCGCGGTCTATCTCGCCTCGGACGAATCGCGCTGGGTGACGGGTATCCTGCTGCCGATCGACGGCGGACTGGTCGCGTTGCGGCAGTGGCCGCGTTAGCTCACTCGGCCGCGGCCGGCACCGTGTAGCCGCCGGCGATGAACTTGGCCTTGGCGTGGGTGCGGGAGAGCTTGCCCGACGAGGTGAGCGGCAGCCCGAACTTGCGCGAGATCAATTCGATGCGGCAATCGACGCCGGCGGTTTCCTTGACCGTCTGACGGATGCTGCCGGTCAGCGCTTCCAGCTCATCGGCATCGCCGACGTAGCTTTGCACGAGAACCACCACTTCCTCGCCCGCTCCCGACTCGACGGAGAAGGCACAGGCATCGCCCTGGCGCAGACGCGGCAGGGCCTCGATGGCCCATTCGATATCCTGCGGCCAGATGTTGCGGCCGTTGACGATGATCAGGTCCTTGGCGCGCCCGGTCACCACGATCTCGCCGTCGCTCCAGTAGCCGAGGTCGCCGGTATCGAGCCAGCCGTTCTTGAGGACGCGGGCGGTCGCCTCGGGCTCGTCGATATATCCCGGCATGACACTCGGCCCCTCGACGAAAAGACGGCCGACCTGCCGCTCCGGCAGCGGAGCGCCGCTCTCGTCGCGGATCTCGACGCGATGGCCGGCCATGGGTTGTCCGCAGACGACGAAGTCGCGCTTGCCGAAGGTGTCGACCTTGAAGCCGCCAAAGCGGCGGCCGAAACTTAAGCCGACGCAAAGCTCGGCCATACCGTAGCTCGGCATGAAGGCGCGGGCATCGAAGCCCACGGCGACAAAGGTGCCGGCAAAGCGCTGCAGCACCGGCGCCTGGATCAGGTCGGCGCCGATGCCGGCCAGTTTCAGGCACGACAGGTCGAGGCCGGCCGGCATCTGGGTTTGGGCACGACGGGCGACGAGGTCGTAGCCGAAGCTCGGGCTGTAGGTGATGGTGGCGCGGCGGCGCGAGATCAGCGACAGCCACTGCGTCGGCCTTCGCGCAAAGTCGCGCGGCGCCAGGAGATCGACGCTGCGCTGCGCGCACATCGGCGCCAGGATGAAGCCGATCAATCCCATGTCGTGATAGAGCGGCAGCCAGCTCACGCCGGAATCATCCTCGTTCAGCTCCTGCCGGGTGATCGAGCCGTCGATGTTGGCCATCAGCCGGTCCTGGCGGATGTCGATTCCCATCGGCGCGCGCGTGCTGCCCGAAGAGAACTGCACGTAGCACTGCTCGGTGGCCAACAGCGGCCGCAGCTCGACCGCAGGCTCGGACAGGGCCTCGAACGTCGCCATCGACCCAGCGAGACGAGCGGTGGTCCCCTGTGCCGCCGTCACGGCATAGGCCGCGAGTTCGTCGGGAGCGACGACGCCGATGGCGCCCGAGGCCGCGATCTGTCGGCTGAGCTGCTCGATGTAGCTCGCCTTGGCGCCGAGGCCGACCGGGACAGCCACCGGCACGGGCAGCACGCCGGCATACTGCGCACCGAAGAAGGCGACACAGAAGCCCGGCCAGGTATCGGCGATGATCAGCAGGCGCTCGCCGCGCGCGATGCCGGCGCCGATCAGGCGGCGCGCAAAGGTCTGGGCCTGCGTCTGGAGATCGCGATAGGGCAGGCTGCCGAGCAACCGGCCGCGCGCCTCGAAGAAGTTGAGACCGGTCTCGCCCTGGGCCGCATAGTCGAGCGCCTCGCACAGGCTGGCGAAGCCGCCACGGCGGAAAGGCAGGCTGGAGTTGCGCGTCGGCGTGGGCGCCAGCTTGGGCTGGATGCCGCGTAGTGCGCTGAGGTCGCCGTCCATGAAACTACCAGTCCAATCGACGTGTCGCGCTCAGACAGGTCTGGCGCAGGGTGGAGACGTACCGGTGTTGGCGGTCAGCTGGACAAGCCGGCGGAAACAGGGGTGCGGCGGCAATTTAGTGCCCTGTCGGGCAACTTAGGAAATAAGGCTCAGGAGCGATCAATTCAATATCCTTATCGCACCTCCGCTGCGGAATATCCTTGCAGTCGGTGTGGGGCTAGATTCGCCTAGTACATTGAATTGTCAGAGAATTTCCTTTGGAATCGTTCCCCGCGCCGTGCGGCGGTCGTGATGCCAGGTGTAGAGGCCGCTCGCCACGATGATGGCAGCACCTGCGAGCGTCCAATGATCGGGGATATCGCCAAACACGAGAGCGCCCAGGACGGCGGCCCAGACCAGCAGCGTGTAGCTATAAGGCTGCACTGCGCCCGCATCGGCATAGTCGAGCGCCTTGATCAGCGCGTAGTGCGCGAGCGCGCCCAGCAGGGCGATGGCGATCAGCAGGCCCCAGCCCGACGCGTCCGGCCAGCGCCACTGCCACGGGCCGACCAGGGTAGTGGCGCCGAAGGCCACGAAGGCCGACCACACCAGCGTCGTGTCCGGCGAGTCGGTGCGCGAGCAGAGCCGCACCAGCACCTGGTAGGCAGCCCACAGCAGGGCGCCGAGCAGCGGCAGCAGCATCGGCCAGTCGAGGTCCCTGAGGCCGGGGCGCACGATCATCAACATGCCGACGAAGGCCACGGCCACGGCCAGCCAGCGGGCGAGGCCGGCACGCTCGCCGAGGAACAGCGCGCCCAGCGCGATCACGATCAGCGGCGAGGTCGCGGCGACGGCATGGGTGTCGGCCAGCGGCAGATAGAGGAAGGCCAGGACGAAGACGGCGCTTTCCACCACCGCCAGCAACGCGCGGCCGCCCTGCAGCCAGGGCCGCTGCGTGCGCGCCGCCGTCAGCAGGCCGCGGCGGCGGACCACGAACCAGGCGAAGAGGCAGAAGATGGCGTAGCGGATCCACATCATCTGGCCGATCGCATAGTCGGCGACCAGCCATTTGGAGATCGCGTCCATGCCGGCGAAGCCCAGCATGGCGAGCATGGTGTAGAGGGCGCCGAGCGAGGTGTTGTTGCGCGCTGCGGCCGTCCTCATTCCGCGGCGGCGACGCGCTGCGCCGGGGGCCGGAAGGCCGGAATCACGCGTTCGGCGAAGAGCTTCAGGCTCTTCATCGCCTTCTCGCGCCCGTAGTAGGGCGGATAGTGCAGCAGCAGCGAGGTCATGCCGGTGCGCGCCTGCATTTCCCGCAGCCGGGCGATCACCGTTTCCGCCGAGCCGTGCAGCAGCGTGGTGTTGAGCAGGTCGTCATAGGTGAGGGCGCCGCCCTTCTCGGACACCGACCCGAGATAGCCCGCGGTGCCGGTGCCGCCGAAATGGGCGATATGGCGCACGATCGCTTCCTCGGTATCGGCGCGCGCCTGGGCATCGGTGTCGGCGATGTAGACCCAGCGCGCGATGTCGATCTGGCCGGCCGCCGGATTTTTGGAGCGCTCGGTCGACGCCTTTGCCAGCTCGCGCTTATAGAGCGAGGTCTGCGCCGCCAGCGTCTCGACGCCGGGCAAGGTCGAGAGCATCAGGCCGAAGCCGTTGCGCCCGCAGTAGCCGATCGAGCGATCGGTGCCGCCGGCCATGAAGAGCGGCGGGTGTGGTATCTGCAGCGGCTGCGGCAGCATCTCGTAGGGCTCGGCGACGGTGCCGCTGAAATACTTGCCCTTGTGGTCGTAGCGCCGGCGATGGAAGGCGTCGAACATCAGGCTGACCGCCTCCTCGACCATGTCTCGGCGGCCGTCGAAATCCTTGCCCAGCCCCACGAATTCGTAAGGCCGGTAGCCCGAGCCGATGCCCAGCATGACGCGTCCGTTGGACAGGATGTCGACGAAGCTGGTGTTCTCGACGACGCGGATTGGATCGTAGAGCGGCAGCGTGATCACGCCGGCCGCCAGCTTGATGCGGCTGGTCTTGGCCGCGAGATAGGCCATGTAGGCGAAGCAGTCCGGCATGATGCCGTAGCCGGTCGAGAAATGATGCTCGGCGATCCAGGCGGTGTCGTAGCCCAGCCGCTCGGCCTCCAGGATCTCCTCGGTCGTCCGCTTGTGCACGTCGCGGTGCGGGTAGGGTTCTTCCTTCGGATTGGGATGCGAGGTGAAGAGAACGCCGAATTCCATCTGCCGCTCCGTCGTACGCTATATCCGGGGGCTATATCCCGGGCTACTCGAGCTTGATGCCGGTATCCTTCACCACCTTCGCCCAGTTTGCGACCTCCTGGGCGCGCCACGTATCGCTCTGCGCGGGTTTGTAGAGGATCGGTTCGGCGCCGAGTTCCTTCAGCCGCACCGCCACCTCGGGAATCTTCGTCACCTTGTCGATCTCCACATAGAGCCGCTCGAGTGCCGCCGGCGGCGTGCCGGCTGCGGCGAGAATGCCCTGCCAGCTTCCGGTCACGAAGTCCTTGATGCCGGAGGCCTCGCTCACCGTCGGCAGGTCGGGCGCGAGCTCGCTGCGCTTGGCGCTGGAGACGGCCAGCCCGCGCAGCTTGCCGCTCTTCACGTGCGGCAGGGTGGCGATCATGCCGTTGAACAGCGCATCGGCGTGGCCGCCCGCAACCTGCTGGATGGCTTCCGCGCCGCCCTTCATCGGGATGAAGGTGATCTTGAGGCCGAGCGAGTGGGCGAATAGCGCACCTGCAAGGTGCGGCGCGCTGCCGAGGCCCGCGGTCGCATAGTTGAGCTTGTCGGGGTTGGCCTTGGCGTAGGCGATCAGCTCGGCCGCCGTGGTGTAGGGGCGGTCGGGCGCCGCTGCGAGAAGATGCGGCGAGTAGGCCAGCACCGTGACGGCATTGAAGTCCTTGGCGACGTCGAACGGCAGCTTCATCACCGACGGCGAGATGGTGAGGTTGCCGAGATCGGTCAGCACCACCGTGTGGCCGTCCGGCGTCGACTTGGCGATCATGTCGACGGCGATGTTGCCATTGGCGCCGGTTCGGTTCTCGACGATCACCGACTGGCCAAGGGCTGCCTGCAGGTGCGGCTGCATCAGGCGCGCCAGGATGTCGGACGTGCCGCCCGGCGCATAGGGAATGATGATGCGGATCGGCTTGTTCGGGAAAGCCTGCGCGCGGGCCTGGGTGACGATCGCGGGCGCAGCCAAAGTGGCGGCAACGGTGGCCAAAAGATGGCGACGACGCATGGTTTCCTCCGATTTTCGTTCGTTCTGGGCGATCCTAGGCGCGCTTCCGGTCGAAGACCAGTCACGGCCTCGTCTTGGCGCTTGACTTCGCTGCGCTGCACCATCATAACCGCGCCACCTCAGGTTTCTCGCGATCGCGCGACGCGCCCCATTACTTTTGACGGCGCCTCATCCCGAGCAATCCCCTAAGACAAGAGCCGTCCCAGCCGCGCGCGGGAACGGGCCAAAAGCCGCTCTCAATACGCGTGCCCGAAAGGCACGGTGAGCGGCGAGAAGGACTATTTTCAGTGAGTGAAGTTTCGTTTGCGGATCTCGGCCTGTCCGAGCCGCTGCTGCGTGCCCTGCACGGAGCCAAGTACACCACCCCGACGCCGATTCAGGCGCGCACCATTCCGGCGCTGCTCAAGGGCCGCGACGTGCTGGGCATCGCCCAGACCGGCACCGGCAAGACGGCGGCCTTCGCGCTGCCCGTCCTGCAGCTGCTTGCCGCTTCCGGCGAACGCGCCCAGCCGAAGAGCCCGCGGGCGCTCGTGCTGGCGCCGACCCGTGAGCTTGCCGTGCAGATCGCGCGCAGCTTCGACACCTACGGCCGCGGCCTCGGCCTGCGCCTGTGCACCGTCGTCGGCGGTCTCGGCTACGCCCGCCAGATCGAGACGCTGGCGCGCGGCGTCGACATCCTGATCGCCACGCCCGGCCGTCTCCTCGACCTCGTCGAGCGCGGCAACGTGAAGCTCGGCAACGTGACCTTCTTCGTGCTCGATGAAGCCGATCGCATGTTCGACATGGGCTTCATCAAGGACGTACGCCGCATCGCCGGCTCGGTCTCCAAGAACCGCCAGACGCTGCTGTTCTCGGCTACCATGCCGAACGATATCGCCAAGCTCTCCTCGGAGATCCTGAAGAACCCGGAACGCGTCGAGATCGCGGCCCAGGGCAAGCCGATCGAGAAGATCGAGCAGCGCGTCTACTACGTGAACGCTTCCAGCAAGCGCCAGCTCCTCAGCCATCTGCTGTCCGACGCGGCGCTCGAGCGCGTGATCGTGTTCACGCGCACCAAGCGCGGCGCCAACCGCGTCGCCGAGGCGCTCGAGGACCGCGGCGTGCGCTCCGAGGCGATCCACGGCAACAAGAGCCAGAACGCCCGCCAGAAGGCGCTCGACAACTTCAGCCGCGGCAAGGCCCGCGTGCTGGTCGCCACCGATCTCGCCTCGCGCGGCATCGATGTGCAGGGCGTGACCCACGTCATCAACTACGAGCTGCCGGCCGATGCCGAGAGCTACGTCCATCGCATCGGCCGCACCGCGCGCGCCGGCGCCTCGGGCATCGCCGTGTCGTTCTGCGACTCGAGCGAGCGCGGCCAGCTGCGGAGCATCGAGAAGCTCACCCGTCAGGCGATCGCCGTCGTGGCGACGCCGGCCAACGAGGACATGCCGGTGATGCCGCCGGTTGTGCGCAGCCGCGAGGAGCGCGACCCCCGTGACGAGCGTGGCCGCGACGAGCGTCCGCGCGGCCGGGGTCCCGGTGGTCCGGGCCTTCCGCGTTCCTTCGGCGATCGTCCGCGGTCGTTTGGCGATCGCCCCAACGGCCCGCCGCGTGGGCCTCGCCCGCATGGTGATCGCCCTCATGGTGATCGTCCCCAGGGTGATCGTCCGCAAGGCGACCGTCCGGAAGGCGAGCGGCAGTGGTCGCGTGGCGATTTCCGCGACCGTCCGCAAGGTGATCGTCCCCAGGGCGACCGCCCGCAGGGTGATCGTCCGCGTTCGTTCGGCGATCGTCCGAATGGCCCGCCGCGCGGCGCCCGTCCTCATGGTGATCGCCCGCACGGTGATCGTCCCCGCTTCGAGCGTCCGCAAGGTGACCGCCCCCAGGGTGATCGGCCCCAGGGTGACCGTCCTCAAGGTGACCGTCCGCAGGGCGACCGTCCGCGTTCGTTCGGCGATCGTCCGAACGGCCCGCCGCGTGGTGACCGCCCTCATGGTGATCGGCCGCACGGCGACCGCCCGCAAGGCGATCGTCCCCGCTCGAACGGCGGCGCCCGTCGCTTCGGCGGCCGGGGTCGTGCAGCCTAGTTAAACGATCCCTTCCTCACGGAAGATTTCGAGACACTTGCGAAGAGCGCGCTCATATCGGGCGCGCTCTTTTGCGATGGACTCGTCGTTCCACGGAAAGAACCCGGCCTTGGTCTTGAAGCCGATGCGGCCCTCGTCGACGTTGCGCTGAAGCACGGGCGGCGGGCCGTCGGCATTGGTGAGGTCGGGCCAGATGATCTTGGCCACCGCGCAGGTCGTGTCCCAGCCCGAATGTTCCTTCTGCATGATCGGGCCGGCGGCGGCATAGCGGAAGCCGAACGAGAGTCGCACCGTGGCGTCGATGTCTTCGGGCGAGGCGACGCCCTGCTCGATCAGCCACAGCGCCTCGCGCATGAGCGCACCCTGGATTCGGTTGCCAAGGAAGCCGATCACGTCCTTCTTCACCTGCACCGGCCGCTTGCCGAGCGAACTCATGATGGCGCCGACTGTCTCGGCCGTCGGAATATCGGTGTGGACGGAGCGCACGACCTCAACCAGCGGGATCAGGTGGGCGGGCATGAAGAAATGCAGCCCCATCATGCGGCCTTGCGTCTTCAGCCCCTTGGCGATCTCGCTGATCGGGAAACTCGAGGAGTTCGAGGTGAGCGCGCAGTCGGGCCGCGCGAGTTTCTCCATGTCGGCGAAGATCTGCTGCTTCAGCGCGAGGTCCTCGGTCACGGTCTCGACGACCAGATCGATCCTGGGCCATGGCGCTTCGGGCAAGGTCGCGTAGGTGGCGAGGCCCGACGTGTCGGCGGGCTTGCCCATCGCCGCCAGCGCCTTGGCCGTGGCCGCCGGCAACCCGTCGCGCGTCGAGGCCGAGCGCGAGACCACGTCGACCTTCCAGCCGCCGCCCAGGAACATCGCGATGATGCCGACACCCATGGTGCCGCCGCCCAAGACCAATGCATGGCGTTGAGGTGCGCGTTGTTCGCTTTGCGACATTCTTTGTCCTCCCATATCGACGGATGCCCCACGGGCGGGGCAATATCGCGCCCAAGCTAGACAGTTTTAACCCGGGAGAAAACGTATGAGCGCCACCAAGGACATCGGCATCAGCACCGACGGCGCCGTTGGCATCGTCGAGATCCAGCGTCCGCCGCACAATTTCTTCGACAATTCGCTGATCAACCAGATCGCCGATGCCTTCGAGGCGTTCGACCGGGACACCAACATCCGCGCCTATGTGCTCTGCGCGCAGGGCAAGTCGTTCTGCGCCGGCGCCGATTTCGCCAACCGTCCGCAGACCGGTGCGGCCGAGAGCGGCAAGCATCTCTACAAGGAGGCGACCCGCCTGTTCCGCTCCAAGAAGCCGAGCGTGGGCGCGATCCAGGGACCGGCGATCGGCGGCGGCCTTGGCCTGGCCCTGATGCCCGATTTCCGCGTCACCTGCGCCGAGGGCCGCTTCGCCGCCAACTTCACGCGGCTGGGCTTCCATCCCGGTTTCTCGCTCACCTTCACGCTGCCGCGCCTGATCGGCCAGCAGAAGGCGAACCTGATGTTCTATACGGGCCGTCGCATCGGCGGCGAGGAAGCCGTCGCCTGGGGCATGGCCGACGTGCTGGTGCCGCAGGCCGACGTGCGCAAGGCCGCAATCGATCTTGCCAAGGAAATCGCCGAGAGCGCGCCGCTCGCGGTGATGTCGACTCGCGAGACCATGCGCCGCGGCTTCGCCGACGGTGCGGAAGCGGCGACCGAGCGCGAGCTCACCGAGCAGGACTGGACGCGCAAGACCGAGGACTTCAAGGAAGGCATCAAGTCTTACGCCGAGAAGCGGCCCGGCAACTGGAAGGGTCGCTAACTCTCATGGCGCAGGTTTCGGGCAAGGTCGCCGTCGTCACTGGCGGCGCCTCCGGAATTGGCGAGGCCTGCTCGGAAACGCTGGCCCGCGAGGGTGCGGCGGTCCTCATCACCGACATCGACGATGCGCTCGGCAAGGACGTCGTCGCCCGCATCTCGAAGGCGGGCGGCAAGGCGGCCTATCTGAAGCACGACGTGCGCGACGAGGCCGGCTGGCCCGGCATCATCGCGGAGGCCGAGAAGCGCTTCGGTCGCCTCGATATCATGGTGGCCAATGCCGGCATCGGCATCATGGCGCCGATCGCCGAGATGACCCTGGCCGACTGGCAGCGCCAGCAGGCCATCAACCTCGACGGCGTGTTCCTCTCGATCAAGCATGCCATCCCGGCGATGAAGCGCGCCGGCGGCGGCTCGCTGGTGCTGATGTCGTCGATCGCGGGCCTGCGCGGCGCGCCGGGCCTGGCCGCCTATTCGGCGACCAAGGGTGGCGTGCGGCTGCTCGCCAAGTCGGTGGCGCTCGAGCACGCCCACGACAACATCCGTTGCAATTCCGTGCATCCCGGCATCATCGCCACGCCGATCTGGGGCAAGATCCCGACTGGCGCCGAAGGCAACCGCCGCAACGCGCCGATCGATCCGCGCGAGCGGGCCGCACTCGCCTCGCCGATCGCCCGTGTCGGCGAGGCGCAGGATATCGCCAACGGCGTGCTGTTCCTGTGCACCGAGGCGGCCAACTACATGACCGGCCAGGAACTGGTGATCGACGGCGGCATCACCGCCGGTGGACGGCCGACGCGCGCGGCTAGCTGAGCTGCTCGTCCATCAGCTTGAGGGCTTCGGCCGCGAAGGCGCGCATGTTGGCGACGCGATCGTCCGAGCCGGTGCGCAGGGTGCGCACCATGCTGCCCTTGGGACCAACGACGGCCACGCAGGTGTGACCGGCCGGATCGCCGTAGGAATTGCCGGTCGGTCCCGACGCGCCGGTCTCGGCCAGTCCCCAGGTCGTCTTCAGCCGCTCGCGCACATGCTCAGCCGCCAGCAGCGCCCAGGGCTCCGACGAGGAGCGCACGCCGGCGCGTTTCTCACGCGGCACCGCGAGGAAGGCGTCACCCGCCGGGCGCGTATAGACCACGGCGCCACCCATGAAGTAGGCCGAGGCGCCAGGCACCGCCAGCAGCACGGCGGAAACGAGTCCGCCGGCCGAGGATTCCGACACGCCGATCGTTTCCTTGCGGGCTTTCAGTTTCTCGCCGACTTTCTTGGCGAGGGGCAGAAGCGAGTCCATGGAGTCAGTCCTTCTTTTTGAAGATGTCGAGGGCCAGTGGCACCTGCTGGCCCATCCAGATCGCGCGGTCGCGATGGTCTTCCAGATCGTGCCCGGTGTTGGGATGGATGAAAACCGTGAGATCGCCGCGGTTGAGTGTCAGCCACGACAGCAGGGGTGCCAGCTGGTCGTTCCTGAACGCCACCTGGTAGCTGAAGCGCGGATGCGGGCCGACCGGCTTTTCGTGGAAGCGGCCCATCTCGATGGTGAAGACCTTCTCGATGCGTTCGCGCAACGCCCAGGCGGCGTCGCGCGAGGCCGGGTCGAAGTAGACGTGGGCGTGCCAGTCCGTGATTTTGGGTATGTCCATGGCCGCAGCCTAGCACATCGGACACCCCGCCTGACGAAACCTAGAACCGTTCCCCGAACCGGCAAGCCTTGCTAGGGTTCGCCATCATGAACTTCGATTTTTCCGACGACCAGAAGCTGCTCAAGGAGCAGGTTCGCAAATTCCTCGCCGACAAGTGCCCGACCAAGGTCGTCCGGCGCGTGCTCGACGGCAACGAAACCCATGCCGACGACGTCTGGAAGGGCCTCGTCGACCTCGGCGTGCCCGGCATCGGCATCCCCGAGGCCTACGGCGGATCGGGTCTCTCGCCGCTCGAGGTCTGCGTCGTGGCCGAGGAGATCGGCCGTGCCGCCGCGCCGGTGCCGTTCGACACCTCCGTCGTGCTGGCGACCGAGGCGCTGAAGCTCGCGGGCTCCGAGGTGCAGAAGAAGAAATGGCTGACCGAGCTGGCGTCGGGCCAGGCGATCGGCACCCTGGCCATTGCCGAGGGTCCGCAGCCGCCCAAGCCGCGCAGCATCCGCACGACCTTCGGCAACGGCCGCCTCAACGGCAAGAAAGTGCCGGTGACCGACGGCGAGGCCGCGACCTTCGCGATCGTCCTCGCCAATACCGGCGGATCAGGTGATCGCGCCGTGTCGCTGGTCATCGTCGACCTCAGGCAGGCCGCCGTCGCCGGGAAGCGCATCGACACGATCGATCCCGCCCGCAAGCACGCCGAGCTCACCTTCACCGATGCCACGGCCGAGCTGCTGGGCGGCGAGGGCGAAGGTTGGCAGACGCTCGAGAGACTCTACGACGCGGCGGCGGTCTATTTCGCCTTCGCCCAGGTCGGCGGTGCCGAAGCCGCGATGTGGATGGCGCGAGATTATGCGCTCCAGCGCCAGGCCTTCGGCCGCGCCATCGGCTCCTACCAGGCGATCAAGCACAAACTCGCCGACTGCTACGTCAAGCTCGAGCTGGCACGGTCCAACGCCTATTACGGCGCCATGATGCTGACCGAAGGCGGCGCCGATCTCGCGCTCGCGGCCGCGGCGGCGCGCATTGCCGCCACCGACGCCTACGATTTCGCCGCCAAGGAGAATATCCAGACGCACGGCGGCATCGGCTTCACCTGGGAGGCCGACACACAGTTCCACTATCGCCGCTCGCGCCTGATGGCGCTCTCGATCGGCGGGCCGATGGCGTGGAAAGACAAGCTGGTGACGCGCCTCGAGCAGAAGAACGCGGCTTAGGGGAGGGCAGGAACATGGATTTCAACGACACCGCAGAAGAAGCCGCTTTCCGCAAGGAAGTCCGCACCTGGCTCGACGCCAACGCCACGCGCAAGAGCGACGACAAGCAGAGCTTCCGCGCGCGCAACGACGATCCCGAGCTGCTCAAGAAAGCCAAGGAGTGGCAGGACAAGAAGGCCAAGGCCGGCTACGCCCGGATCACCTGGCCCCAGGAGTTCGGCGGCCGCGGCGCCTCGCCGATCCTGCAGGTGATCTACCAGCAGGAGGAGGCCGACTATCTCGTGCCCCTCGGCTTCTTCGACATCGGCCTCGGCATGTGCATCCCCACCATGATGGCCTACGCCAAGCCCGAGCAGCTCGCCCGTTACGTGAAGCCCGCGCTGCATGGCCAGGAAGTCTGGTGCCAGCTCTTCTCCGAGCCCGCCGCCGGATCGGACGTGGCCGGCATCCGCACCAAGGCGGAGCGTGACGGCGGGGGCTGGGTGATCAACGGCCAAAAGGTCTGGACGTCGGGCGCGCACTATTGCGATTTCGGCATTGTCATCACCCGCACCGATCCCAACGTGCCCAAGCACGCCGGCCTTACCATGTTCTTCCTCGACATGAAGACGCCCGGCGTGGACGTGCGGCCGATCAAGCAGATGTCGGGCGGCGCCAACTTCAACGAAGTGTTCTTCACCGACGTGCGCATCCCCGACAGCCAGCGGCTGGGCAAGGTCGGCGAGGGCTGGAAGGCCGCCCTCACCACGCTGATGAACGAGCGCCTCGCGGTCGGCCTGCCGTCAGGCGGCCTCGATATCGACGAGCTGATGGAGCTGGCGCGCGACACCGATCTCGAGGACGGCCCGGCCATCCGCAACCAGCAGGTCCGCGGCAAGATCGCCGAATGGTACGTCCAGCAGCAGGGGCTGAAGCTCACGCGCTATCGCACGCTGACGGCGCTCTCCAAGGGCCAGACGCCGGGCCCGGAATCCTCGATCATCAAGATCGTGGCGGCGCCCAAGATGCAGGACCTGGGCGCCTTTGCCATGGAACTGATGGGCCATGCCGGCGTCATGAAAGAAGATGTGCCCTTCGCCGCGGGCTTCCAGGCGCAGTGGATCGCCGGCGCCGGCTTCCGCATCGCCGGCGGCACCGACGAGATCTTGCGCAACATCGTGGCCGAGCGCGTGCTCGGGCTCCCGGCCGACATCCGCGTCGACAAGGACATTCCTTTTAATCAGTTGGGCAAGAAGTAGGTTCTTGCCTCTTCTGAAGCGAGCGGGCTCTCGTGCTTGATGACAAGCACTGACGCCCGCCGGCGCTTAAAATGCGCTAGCGCATCTTAAGCGCCCACTCCGTGTACTTCTTCGCCTGGGCCTGGGTGTCGGCGTAGTACTTGGCGTACTCGGCGCCGACCATCGGCTTCAGCGCGAGGCCGACGGCGTCCATCTTCTCCTTCATCTCGGCGCTGTTGATCGCCTTCAGGAAGGCGGTCTCGATAGCCTTGACGACGTCGGCCGGCGTGCCCTTGGGCGCGCCGACGCCGCGTGTGGAGGATGAGATCACCGTGGTAAGGCCCAGCTCCTTGGTGCAGGGCACCTGGGGCAGGAACTTCGAGCGCTCGACGTCGGTGACGGCAAGGCCGCGCACCTCGCCCGACTGCACGCGCTTGAACACGCTGCCGACATTGTCGAAGGCCACGTCGACGTGGCCGCCCAGCACGCCGGCGAGCTGCTGGGTG
>CAMARK010000044.1 GCA_945860205.1 Reyranella massiliensis 521
AGGGCGGAGGTTACTCCGCCCTGAGACGCTCGCGGTCCAACAGAGCATGAGGGTTGAGGCCGAGTAGGCCGTCGATCGTTGGCCTGATTGACAACACCTGAAAGTGTTGGCATTCTCGCCATCAGCATGGCGGCGACGCTTATCACCCGGTTCAAGGAAGTCACCGCCGAAGGCGACATCATCGAGTTTGTGGTCTGGCGTGTGCCGAGCCCGGTGGATCCGAGTCGGCACTTCTACAAGTATCGGGCTGTCTACGTCATCGACGGCAAGCGCATCGTCGGGTTCGACAACGAGCGTGGCAAGGGTGACCACAAGCACATCGGGGGCCGGGAGAGCGCCTATGCCTTCTCCACGGTAGAGACGATGATCGAAGACTTCATCGCCGAGGTCGACGCCGTAAGGAGGCGAAGATGAAGAAAAGGACACTCACCATTAGATTGATGCCGGACTGGAAGAGCGGCCTCCGGGCTGCCGCCCGCAAGTCTCAGGCGAAATCCTACCACGGTGAAGAACTCGCCTTCGAGACTCCGGCTGTCTTCTTCGGCAAATTGACGGAACGTCGATGGGAACTCATCCGCATGCTCCAGGGCAAGGGCGCCATGTCCATCAGAGAGCTGGCGCGGCGGGTGGAGCGAGACGTAAAGCGTGTCCACGAAGACGTGTCCGTCCTCACGGAACTCGGCTTGTTCGAGCGCGAGGAAAGCGGCATTGCCTGCCCGTTCGCCCGCATTCATGTTGATTTTGAGTTGGCTGCCGCTGCCTATTAGCGCCATAAGCGCGACTAGGTTGATGACGAACCAGGTGGTCACCCTGGTCAGAAGCCCCCATTTCATCGCGCTTCCATCCACGGTTGGCAGAGAGACTTGGGTCAATCTCGCTCAATTGTAAGTAACCGGAGTCGTCTGTGGGCAGCTACTGAAATTGGGTTGTGAGGTTTGAAGGGCTTTCTCGCCTTTTTTGGGGCGGACAACCACACTTCGCCTTTTGCCGGGTGGTTCATCGCAAAAGTCCTGTTGAGCCCGGGCCCGGGTCCAGCCATCGGTGACACAAAGGACGGCCATCTGGCCGCCGCTTTTGTTTGTAAACTGCCCGGCATGACAAAGCCCTCGATCCTCTCCCGCCGCCTGATGCTGATCGGTGTCGGTGTCGGTGTCGGCCTGATCCCTCTGTCTTCCGCTTTTGCCGAAAGCCTCGTGCCGACGCCGGCGCAGACCGAAGGACCCTTCTATCCGGCCGGCCTTCCGGCCGACACGGACAGCGATCTCGTGCAGGTTCGTGGACAGGCGGCGCGGGCGATGGGCGAGGTACTGCATCTTCAGGGTCGCGTGATCGGCATCGACGGCCGCGTGCGTCCCGGCACTCTGGTCGAGATCTGGCAATGCGAAGCACGGGGCATTTACGACCATCCCCGTCAGTCCGGCCGCGACCGTCGCGACGCCGCGTTCCAGGGCTACGGCCGCATGATGGCCGACGCCGAGGGCCGCTACCGCTTCCGCACGCTAAAGCCTGTCGCTTATCCCGGCCGCACGCCGCACATCCATCTCAAGGCGGCGACCGGCGACGGCCGCCTGCTCACCAGCCAGTTCTATGTCGCGGGCGATCCGCAGAACGAGCGTGACGGCGTGTTCCGTGCCGCCATACGTCAGCCCGGCCAGCGCGAGCGCATCGAGATGAAGCTCGCTCCGGCGCCCGGCGTCGAAGCCGGCGCGCTGGCGACCGAGATGGATATCGTGATCGGCTGAGGCCGCACGACTCGGCGGTCGACGCGGGCTCGGCTTGTGGTCATTCTTCGGAGGCCCGCCCTCGACTCTCGGGTGGAGCAGGGATGACTAAGTGGAAGAAGCCGACAAATATTTGCACCCTTCCAGAAAAGGCGGCCTCTCCCCGCGGAAACTGGACGAACTGAAGCGGTCGATCGCGCTCGCGGTCGTGCGGGACTTTGCACCCGCGCAAATCCGCGCCCAGATTCTGGCCAATCTATATCGCTGGCGAAAGCAGGGTGCCTGGGTGTCGGCCTATGACGAATGGCACGACATCGCCATGCGCGGTGATGATGGCGAGCTTGTCGCGATGATGCTGGGGCCCGACGACACTGCAACGCGATTGCGCAACTCGATGCCGTTTGTTGGCCTGCTACCGCAATCCGAGGTGCGCCGCCTCCGTGAAGAAGCATCAGCTTGATCACATCCTGCGGGCGGCGTGATCTGATACTAGCCGTCAGTAGTCGACCGTTTGTCGTGCTTTTCAGCGACGAGCAAAAGGTCCCTCGCTATGCTTGGGATGACAATATTTGTTGGTCTGACGCGCTGCGCCAATCTCGACAAAGTTGTCATCCCGAGCATAGCGAGGGACCTTTGGTTGGCGGCCGATCAGGCCTTCAACTGCCGCGCGATAAAATCCTTGACCGTTGCCTGCGCCTTGTCGGTCTGCGGACCGGGCACGGCGACCCATTCGTGGGTCGAGTCCGCGAACAGGCGATAGTCGCAGTGGCCGCCTGCCGCTCTGTAGCTCTCGGCGAATCTTTCCTGCATCGCCGGCAGGACGTTGTCGTCGAGGGCGCCCTGCATGATGAGGAACGGCACCAGCGCGACCTTTTCTCCGCGGTCGAGGATCTCCTGCGGATTGCCTTCGTGGATGCTCTCCCACGGCAAGAAGAAGGTCCTGTTGCTCTGGATCATGGTCTCGTTCTTGCGGCGCTCGGCGTTCTCGTAGCGGGCGATGGTGTTGCTGGGCGGCGAGCGCATCGCGACCCAGGAGACAGAAGCGTCAACTTCCGGCGCGCCCCCAACGGGGAGAGCGCAGTAGCGGGGGTCGTGCGGGCGCATGGCCAAAAGCTCGGCAACGTGGCCGCCGCTCGAGGAGCCGTAGACGCCGAGCTTTGAGACAT
The DNA here is from genome assembly GCA_945860205.1 of Reyranella massiliensis 521. GTDB lineage: Bacteria > Pseudomonadota > Alphaproteobacteria > Reyranellales > Reyranellaceae > Reyranella > Reyranella massiliensis_B. Next base: position 2,888 of record CAMARK010000044.1, read on the forward strand.
CGCCGTTCCAGCGCGCGGCGTTCGCTTTCAGCCAGCGCACGGCATGGTTGGCGTCCTGGACGCAGGCCGGATAGGGCGCCTCTGACGCCAGCGTGAGATCGACGGCCACGACCACCAGCCCGCTCGACGCCAGCGCGCGATCCATCGGCTCCTCGGCCAGTCGGTCCTTCCGGGTCCACGCCCCGCCGTGCAGGTCGAGGACGGCCGGGAAGGGGCCTTTGCCTTTCGGCTGGTAGACCCGCGCCATCAGCATGCGGCCGGCGGCATTGCGCCTGAGTTCCACGTCGCTGACGATGAGTTCGAATTGGGCGGCCGGATCGTAGGCTGGGGTGTCGTAGGCGAACGCTGCGGCTTGCATGTTGCTCTCCTCTGGCTAATCGGAGACGGCGCCGGAATCCTTGACCGCCTTGCCCCACTTCGGGACATCGCGTTGCAGCACGTCGGTCAGTCCACTCTGCGACGAGGCCACCACCACCAGGCCGATCTTCGCCAGGCGTTCCTGCGTCTCGGGCTCGCGCAGGGTGGCGGCGATCTCCCGGTTGAGCGTCGTGGCGACATCGGCCGGAATGCCCGGCGGGCCCATGATGGCGAGCCAGCTGTCGCCGTCGAACGGGATGCCGCTTTCGGCGAAGGTCGGCACGTCGGGCAGCGCCGGCGAGCGCTTCATCGACGCCACGCCCAGCGCGCGCACCTTGCCAGATGTGATGTGCGGCAGCGCCGTGTTGACGCTGACCGATGTCATCTGCACCTCGCCGGCCAGCAGCGCCTGCACGGCCGGGGCGCCGCCCTTGTAGGGAACGTGCAGCATGTCCAACCCGCCGGCAGCGGTGCGGAACAGTTCGATGGTGAGGTGCGAGCCGTTGCCGGTGCCGGCCGACGAATAGGTGAGCTTGCCCGGCTGGCTCTTGGCCAGGGCCACGAACTCCGTGGCGTTCTGCGCCGGGACCGACGGGTGGATCATGATCACGGTCGGGAAGGTGGCCGCCAGCGTGATCGGCGTGAAGTCCTTGAAAACATCGTAGGGCAGCTTGGCGCCGTACAGGGTGGGGGCGATGGCGTGTGTGCCGTTGTCGGCCACGACCAGCGTATAGCCGTCGGGCGCTGCCTTGGACACCAACGCGCTGCCGACCGTTCCGCCGGCGCCCGCCCTGTTCTCCACCACGACCTGCTGGCCGATCTTTTCCGACAGCTTCTGCGCCAGGATGCGGCCGAACGTGTCGGAGTTGCCGCCAGGCGCGTGCGGCACGATCAGCCGGATCGGCTTGGTCGGAAAGACCGCGGGTTGGGCGGCCGCGGGCAAGGCGGCCGCCGACATGAGAACGGCAAGCATGAGAACGTGACGGCGCGACGTGCGGATCATGGCGTTTCCTCTGGCGTTTCTCCTGACGCTGTCACAGGACCGCGCCGGAGTCGACGGCGGCAGGACGCGCCGTCTAGCGTGCGGCCTGACTTTTGCTTGGGGGTTGGGCATGAAAATCTCACGTTTGCTGCTGGCGATTCTCCTGTGCGTCGCTCCCGTATCCACTTGGGCCCAGACCGACTGGCCGACGCGTCCGGTCAGGTTCCTCGTCCCCTGGCCGGCGGGCGGCCTGAACGACATCATCGCGCGCTCGTTCAACGACAAGGTCTCCCAGTCGCTGGGCAAGACGATCATCACCGATTTCAAGGCCGGCGCCGCCGGCCGCATCGGCGTCACCGAGATCGCCAAGGCCAAGCCCGACGGCTACACGATCGGCATGGGCAATTTGGGCCCGCTCACCATCTTCCCGTCGCTGTACAAGCAGATGCCCTACAGCGTGAAGGACGACCTGATCCCCATCACCATGTTCGCGGCCTCGCCGCTGGTGCTGGTGGTCTCGGGCGACTCACCGATCAAGACGGTGAAGGATCTGATCGACGCGGCGAAGGCCAAGCCGGGCGTTCTCAACTACGCCTCGGTCGGGCCGGGCAGCCCGGCGCACCTCACCTTCGAGCTCCTGAAGAAGCGGACCGCCATCGACCTCTTGCACGTTCCCTTCAAGGGCACCAACGAATCGCTGCCGGCGATGTTCGCGGCGGGTGACATCCACGCGATGTTCGACACGCTGCCGCTCGCTCTGCCGCACATCCGGGCGGGCAAGCTGCGCGCGCTCGCGGTGACGACCTTGCAGCGCGTGCCGCAGCTTCCCGACGTGCCGACACTGAAGGAGCTGTCGCTTGGCGATGACGAGGTGGTGACCTGGTACGCCGTGATCGCGCCGGCCGGGACGCCGAAGCCGATCGTCGACCGGCTCTACAAGGAATACACCGCCGCCGCCGGCACGCCCGAAGTGAAGAAGATGCTGACGGACAACGGCCTGATCTACATTCCCAACACGATGGCCGAATTCCAGACACGCATCGCCGATGAAGCCGCGCGCTGGGCCCAGATCATCAAGGACAACAAGCTCGAGCTCGATCAGTAGGCCGCGACCGTGACGGCACTGCCAGCAGCCCGGCGAATTCCGCGACCCTGATTTGCGAATCGCGATTCACAGGTTCAGCCAGAATCGCGCTATCTTTTCGATACGTTGCCATGACGTGCGTAATACGCGGGCCGCCCGGGTCTCCTGACCGGAGCGGCCTTTTTCGTGGCCGGTGGCGTTCCGCCACCACGAACCTTTGACCATGCCCCGCCCGGCGCGCCCGCCGGGTACGATCCCTGGAGGATGAGGGGCCGTCCCGCGGCCTTGCCCTAACCGGGTATTGAGCCGTGAGTAGAAAAGCAAAAGGACAACCCCGCCGACGACCGTCCGGCAGCGGGGTGGACCGAGGTGCGAAGAACGCATCCGAGGACTGAATTGTGACGGTCATCTGCGGCCGCCCCCACGCTTTTCCGGGGCGGGGTCGCAGGGGCAGATTCTCTCGATGTCACAGGTGGGCGATTGGCCTGTGTCACAACATTTGTCTCAACTTGGTGTGACACCCTGGGGTGTGACAGAAGGGCGAGCCTATTCGCCGTTCTGTTCGCCCGAACCCTGCGGCGGCATGCCCATGGCGTGATAGCCGGCGTCGACATAGTGGACGGTACCGGTGACGCCGGCGCTCAGGTCCGACAGGTAGTAGAGCGCCGCGCCGCCCACGTCGGTGAGCTCGATGTTGCGGCGGAGCGGCGAGGCTTCGCGTGAGAGGCGGTAGACGTAGCGGGCGCTGCCGATCACCGCGCCGGCCAGGGTGCGCATCGGCCCGGCCGAGAGGGCGTTCACGCGCACGCCCTGCGGGCCGAGGTCGGCCGCGAGATAGCGGACACTCGCCTCCAGGGCGGCCTTGGCCACGCCCATGACGTTGTAGGACGGCATCACCCGTCCGGCGCCCTCGTAGGTGAGCGTGATCAGGCTGCCGCCCTCGGTCATCAGCGGCAGGGCCCGCCGCGCGATGTCGGTGAAGGAATAGCAGGAGATGGTGAGGCTGCGCTGGAAGTTGGCCTTGCTGGTGTCGACGTAGCGGCCCTTCAGCTCCTCCTTGTCGGAGAAGGCGATGGCGTGGACCACGAAGTCGAGCCGGCCCCAGTCCTTCTTCAGGCGGGCGAACAGCCGGTCGAGGCTTTCCTCATTCTCGACATCGGCCTCCTCGACGATCTTGGCGCCGATTTTCTCGACCATCGGCAGGACACGCTTGCCGAAGGCGCCGCCCTGGTAAGTGAAGGCGAGCTCGGCGCCGGCATGGTGGAGCGCCTGCGCGATGCCCCAGGCGATCGAGCGCTCGTTGGCCACGCCCATGATCAGGCCGCGCTTGCCGGCCATCAGCCTGGGCACCTCGGGAAGTGATACTGCCTTGGAAACAGCGTGATCGGACGCTGCGGCGAGGGGACGATCGTCCGGCATCTGTCCCTCTCAGTGATCGTAGCGCGAGAACAGAAGACAGGCGTTGGTGCCGCCGAAGCCGAAGCTGTTCGACATCACGGTCTGCAGGCCGGCATTGTCGATGCGCTTCAGGGCGATGGGATAGCCTTCGGCGCCGGGATCGAGGTTCTCGACGTTGGCTGAGGCGGCGACGAAGTCTTCCTTCATCATCAGCAGCGAGTAGATCGCCTCGTGCGCGCCGGTGGCGCCCTGGCTGTGGCCGGTCAGCGACTTGGTTGAACTCACCGTCGGCAGCTTGTCGCCGAACACGGCGCGGATGGCGTCCAGTTCGGTGATGTCGCCGACCGGCGTCGCGGTGCCGTGGGTGTTGATGTAGTTCACCGGCATGTTGCGCCGCGCGGCGCCTGGGAAACCTTCGAGCGCAAGCCGCATGCAGCGCAAGGCGCCTTCACCGGAAGGGGCCACCATGTCGGCGCCGTCGGAGGTGGCGCCGTAGCCGATCACCTCGGCGTAGATCTTGGCGCCGCGCGCCTTGGCGACCTCGAGTTCTTCCAGAACGACGATGCCGCCGCCGCCGGCGATCACGAACCCGTCGCGGTCCTTGTCATAGGCGCGGCTCGCCCGCGTGGGCGTGTCGTTGTACTTCGACGACATGGCGCCCATGGCGTCGAACAGGACCGACAGCGTCCAGTCGAGTTCCTCGCCACCGCCCGCGAACATGCGGTCGGCCTTGCCGAGCTGAATCGTCTCGACGGCGTTGCCGATGCAGTGTGCCGAGGTCGAGCAGGCCGAGCTGATCGAATAGCTCAGCCCCTTGATCTTGTAGGCGGTCGCAAGGTTTGCCGAGACGGTGCTGCACATGGCGCGCGGCACCTGGAACGGGCCGACGCGCTTGGGCCCCTTCTCCCTGGCCGTGATGGCGGCCTGCACGATGGCGCCGGTCGTCGGACCGCCGGAGCCGGCGATCACGCCGGTGCGCTCGTTGGAGATTTCACTCTCGGAAAGGCCCGCGTCGGCGATCGCCTCCTTCATGGCGAGGTAGGCATAGGCCGCGCCGTCGCCCATGAAGCGCATGAGGCGGCGGTCGACCAGATCCTCGACCTTGAGCTTCAGCGTCCCGGCGACCTGGCTGCGGAAGCCGAGTTCCTTGTACTGCGGGACGAATTCGATGCCTGACTTGCCGTCCCTCAGCGACTGGGTCACCTCGGCGGCATTGTTGCCGATCGGTGAGACGATGCCGAGGCCGGTGACGACGACGCGCTTCATCAGCCCGCCGCCGCAGCCGGCGCCGCGCCGTCCTTGACCAGGCCGACCTTCATGTCGATCGCCTCATAGACCGGCTTGCCGTCGGCGGTCACGAAACCGTCGCCGACGCCCATGACGAGGCGGCGCAGGATCAGGCGCTTGGGGTGTACGTGATAGGTGAGCTTCTTGACGGTCGGCACGATCATGCCGGTGAGCTTGACCTCGCCGACGCCGATGGCGCGACCGCGGCCCGGCGCCTTCATCCAGCCCAGGAAGAAGCCCAGCATCTGCCACAGCGCGTCGAGGCCGAGGCAGCCCGGCATCACCGGATCGCCCTTGAAATGGCAGGCGAAAAACCAGAGGTCGGGCTTCACGTCCAGTTCGGCCACGATCTCGCCCTTGCCGTACTTTCCGCCGGTGGAATCGATCTTCACAATACGGTCGAACATCAACATCGGCGGCAGCGGGAGCTGCGCGTTGCCCGGACCGAAAAGGTGCCCCTTGGCGCACTCAATCAGGTCTTCAAACGTATAACTATGCTTCTGCTCGCTCACCATTCACCGTCCCGTGGCCGCCCGATGTAGGGATTTGGCGGCAGAATAGGGATGCCCGAGGGCCAGCGCAAACGACCGGAAAGGCCCAACTGGCCCTTTTCATGCCGTTATGTAGTCCTTACATATGGGCGTAACGATGCCTACCACCAGCCCCGATTTCCCCGACCGCCTGCGCGCGGCTGGCCTGCGCCCCACGCGGCAGCGGGTCGCCTTGGCGCGCCTGCTGTTCGAGAGCGGCCACCGCCATGTCACGGCCGAAAGCCTGCATGTCGAGGTCAAGGCGTCGCGGATGCCGGTGTCGCTGGCCACGGTCTACAATGCGCTCAACCAGTTCCGCGACGCCGGACTGCTGCGCGAGGTCGTGGTCGCTCCCGGCCGGTCCTACTTCGATACCAACACCGGCCATCACCACCATTTCTTCGTCGAACCGGATGGCGAACTGCACGATTTTCCTTCCGAGAAAGTGACGATCGCGGGTCTGCCGACGCCCCCCAAGGGCACGCGTCTGGCGCGGGTCGACGTCATCGTGCGGGTGCGGCGCTAGACCTTTTCGCCCTAATTCCGCTGCGAATCACTTGCAGTATTTAGAACAGTTCTAAACTTCTTGACGGGTCCGTGGGCGCGTCCTAAATCCTGTACGTGGACTGGCGGATGGGCCGGTCAAACGGGAGAAGCACCATGGCAAATCTCAAGGGTTCCAAGACCGAAGACAATCTGAAGGCCGCGTTCGCGGGCGAGAGCCAGGCCAACCGCCGGTATCTCTACTTCGCCCAGAAGGCCGACGTCGAAGGCTACAACGATGTCGCCGCCGTCTTCCGTTCGACGGCCGAAGGCGAAACCGGCCACGCTCACGGCCATCTCGAGTTCCTCGAGGGGGTGGGTGATCCGGCCACCGGCCTGCCGATCGGCCCCACCACGTCGAACCTGAAGGCCGCGATCGCCGGCGAAACGCACGAGTACACCGACATGTACCCGGGCATGGCGCGCACTGCGCGTGAAGAAGGCATGGCGGAGATCGCCGACTGGTTCGAGACTCTGGCGAAGGCCGAGAAGAGCCACGCCGGCCGCTTCCAGAAAGCCCTCGATACGATGGCCTGAGCCGTTCGGGCTCGATGAAGGGGACCCGCGAGGGTCCCCTTTTGCTTCCTACTTGATTTTGCTCGCAACCAAGCGAATCCGACATGCGCGAAGGCAGCCTCGAAGCCCCGATCCGTCACGCCCTCGATTGGCAGAATCCCTGGTTCTGGGACGAGGCCGCGCTCGAGAAGGAGATGGAGCGCACGTTCGACATCTGCCACGGCTGCCGGCGCTGCTTCAATCTGTGCGACTCCTTCCCGCGGCTGTTCGACCTGATCGACAATGGCCCGACCGGCGAACTCGATGGCGTGAAGAAGGAAGACTACGCCCAGGTCGAAGAGGCCTGCACGCTCTGCGACATGTGCTTCATGACCAAGTGCCCTTACGTGCCGCCGCACGAATGGGCGCTGGATTTCCCGCACCTCATGCTGCGCCACCGTGCCGTGCAGGCGCGCAAGAAGGGCGTCGCTGTGGTCGACCGCCAGCTCGCCGATACCGATCGAACCGGCCGGCTCGGCTCGTTCGTCGCCGGTCTCGCCAACTGGGCCACCGACGAGCACAACACGCTCACGCGGCCGGTGATGGAGCGTCTCGGCGGTATCCATCACGGCGCCCGCCTGCCGCGCTACAGCGGCGAGACCTTCGAGATCCGGGCCGCGCGCGAAGGCGTGATGCTGAACGAGGCGGCGCCGGCCTTCGGCAAGCGCAAGGCCGTGCTCTATGCCACCTGCTTCGTGAATTTCAACAACACCGGCATCGGCGCCGCCACACGCGCGGTCCTGGCCAAGAACGGTGTCGAGACCGAGGTGGTCCATCCCGCCTGCTGCGGCATGCCGAAGTTCGAGCTGGGCGACCTCGAAGGCACGGCCGCCGCGGCGAAGGCCGTGTCGGCGGCGCTGCTGCCCTGGGTCGACAAGGGCTATGACGTGATCGCGCTCACGCCCTCTTGCGCCTTGATGCTGAAGTTCGAATGGCCGCTGATGCTGCCCAAGGACAGGGATGTCGAGCGGCTTTCGCAGGCGACCTTCGACCTGTCGGAGTATGTGGTTGATATCGCCAAGAAGCATGGGCTTGCGCCGGGCCTGGAGCCGCTCGAAGGCGGGGTCAGCATCCATCTCGCCTGCCATGCGCGTGCTCAGAACATGGGCGCCAAGGCCGCCGAGATGCTGCGGCTGGTGCCCAATACCCGTGTCGCCGTCATCGAGCGTTGCAGCGGCCACGGTGGCATCTGGGGCGCACGGACCGAGAATTTCGAAACGGCTGTGAAGGTCGGCAAGCCGGCGGCCCAGACGGCGCTGAAGAACGACACCAGCTTCGTCGCCTCCGAATGCCCGCTCGCGGCCGATCACCTGATGCAGGTGATGGAAATTGTTGCCGGCGACGACAAGCCCAAGCCGGCGCGCGGCAATCATCCGATCGAGTTGCTGGCGCAGGCTTATGGATGGACCGGACAGGACCGATGACCTCACCGCGCAAAATCGAGACCGGAGCCATTCTGCCGCCGGCGGAATACCTGACGGTGCGCGCGGAGCGCCGCCGCAAGATGGCGGAGCTCAAGAAGAACCGCCGGTTGGAAGTCGGCCCGTTCGCGACCTGCTACTTCGAGTCGTACGACACGATGCTGCACCAGGTGCACGAAATGCTGTTCATCGAGAAGGGCGGCCCGGCCCAGATTCCCGACGAACTGGCGGCCTACAATCCGTTGATTCCCCAGGGCGGCGAGCTGGTCGCCACGATCATGTTCGAGATCGACGATCCGCTGCGCCGCGCCCGCGTGCTGGGATCCCTGGGCGGCGTCGAACGTCATGTCTTCATCGGCGTCGGCACAGAGATGATCCGCGGCGTCGAGGAGGGCGACCAGGAACGCTCGCGCGAGGACGGCAAGGCCTCGGCGGTGCAGTTCGTGCGCTTTGGCTTCACGCCGGCCCAGATCGCGGCCTTTCGCGATGGTGGCGGCGATGTCGTGGTCGGCTTCGACCATCCCAACTATGGCCACATGGCGGTGATGCCGCTCGCCGTGCGTGAAACCCTGGCGCGGGACTTCGCCTGAACCCTAGCGGCTTCGCGAAAACGACAAGTCGTAGTGAATGGGCAATATCAGGATCAACGGATCGCCTGGCATGTCGCTTGGCACCGGCGGGAACGGTGCCGACTTGCGAATGGTCTCGAGCTCGGCAGCGTCGATGGCGGGCCAGCCACTCGACTTGTCGATCCTGACGTCGATCAGCCGGCCGTCGCGCGCGATCGTCACACGTGTGACCACGCGACCCTCCTGCTTGTTGTCGGCGGAGATGCGCGGATAGAAGCGGTACCGCGAGGTCAGGCGCGCAATCTGATCCAGGTAGGCGTTGCGCGCCCGACCCGTGCCGATCAGCCAATCCGAAGAATTCGACGGAGGGGCGGGCGCCGTGGCCGCGGAATTTGCCGGCTGCTGCTGCGGCGTCGGCTGGGTTGGCCTCGGCAGCGGCACCTGTGATGGCGCACCCTGCGGCGGCCGGGCGGCCGGGCGAGGCGGCGGCGGCGGAACCGGCTTGGGGAAGTCGCGCGCCGTCGGTGGCGGCAGTTCCTCCGGCGACGCCAGGGCCTGTTCCAGACTGGGCGGTGGCGTTGGCTGGGGTGGCGGTTGATCGGGCTGAGGCGGCTGTGGCTCGGCGAGCGCCTGTTGCGGTTCCTCGCGCGTCTCTTCCGGCGGTGCGGGGTCCGGTGTGCCGGCGGCAACCGGCGGGACGGGTTTGTCGTCCCCTTGCTGCTCCGTACTCGATGGCGGCGCGCCCGCATCGACCGTGATCATGATTGCGTCTTGCGGCGGCTCGGTCGGCCGCAGGGGCGAGGCCCACCACAGCACCGCGGCGGCCAGGCCATGCAGCGAGAGCGCCAGCACCAGCGCCACCGGCGACATCTGGCTGGATTTCGAAGTGAGGGCACTGACGGGCTGGGCCACGGCGCTACGTTACTATGTTCCGGCCTGGGGTTCCGGCCTGGGGTTCCAGCTCGGGCGGCGGCTAGCCGACCGCGGTCGCCGCCCTCAATCGCTGCGCCTGAACTGGAGCGGCAGAAGAAAGCTCTGCCGTGCGCCGGCGATGTCCGCGGGGAGCGGCGGATATGGTGCGGCCTGGCGGAACATGCTGATGGCGCTGGCGTCGAGCGACGGAAGGCCGCTGGACTTGAATATCCCGACGTCGACCAGCGTGCCGTCACGGGCGATGATGAACCGCATGACGACGGAGCCCGACTCGGTGCTGACGTTTTTGACGAATTGCTGATGCTGCGACAACTTCTGGGCGACCCGCCAGAGATAATCCTCTTCGGCTTTGCGTTGGCCATACTGGCTCGCCGGATTGGTGAGCGGCGATGGCGCCGGGCGCGCCGCGGCTTGCGAATCGGCCGGGGGACGCTGCTGTTGCCCGCCCGCAAGCGGTGACGGCTGAAGCGGCTGGCGTTGCTGTGGTGGCGGCGGTGGTGGCGTCTGCGCGCGCTGCTGCGGTGGTGGCGGCGGGGGTGCCTTCGGCGGCGGCGGCGCGATCTTCGGGAAGTCCTGCGCACTGAGCGGCGGCGGCGGCGCGTCCAGGGGCGGCAGGGCCTGCTCCAGCTTCGTTTCCGGTGGCGGTGGCGGCGGAGGTGGTGCGGCGGCGGCCTGTTGCTGCTCAGGCTCCGGCTTCGGAGGTTCCGGCTTCGCCTGCTCGCGCGCGGGTTCCCTGGCCGGCTCCGTGGTCCGTGTCGGCCGCGACGACGTCGGGCCCGGTGGCACATCCGGTCTGCTGTTCGGGTCGGGCGTGAGCGAGCGCGGAGGTGCGAGCCCCAGTCTCGGGGGCGGCACCGGAGGCTGACTCGGCGGCACGCTGGGCGGCTGAGCAGCCGGCGGCGGGCTCGCTGCGGCCGCTTGCTGGGTCGGACTCTCGGGCGGCGCCGGAACGGGGACGTCGACTGTGAACTCGATGGCCTGCTCGGCGGCCTCGGCCTGGGTTCGGGGCAATTCCCACAGGAAAGCCAGTGCCACCGTGGCATGCAGCAGCGCCGCCATTGCCGCCGCGACCGGCGACATGCGGTTGAACTTGGAATAGAGGGCGCTAACTGCGTGGGCCATGGCGACCCATTTTTACGTGCCGATTGTGGCGGGGGCTAGTTAATCGGTTCGGACTTATAGACGCCCCACATGCCGGTCCGTTCGATCCAGCCGCTGACGCTGGATACTTTGACACGGCACCAGTCGCCGGCACAGGAGCGGATCTCGCCCATCACTTCGGGCTCCAGCTTGGCCACGACCTCGGCCGACGAGGCCGGCGTCTTGTGGAGGCTGGCGGCCTTCGAGGCGATGATGAAGCTGCGCTTGCCGGTCAACAGGCTTTGGTGCACCCACCCGCTGGCGCCCTGCCAGTCGCGGATTTTGCGCCAGTTTTCGTATTCGGCGACGATTTCCACGGGCATGGCCTTGCGCTTGAAAACCCAATCCACCGGATAGCGAGTGCCCGGCCCCGTGCGGACGTTGACCTCGTCCGATCGCAAGGAGGCGAAACGCGGAATCGGCAGGCCCGATCCCGCGCGTTGGACCATCGCCGACTTGTCGGGGGCGGCATGGGCGCCGCCGCCCGGCAGCGCCGGGGCAGCCAGACAAAGCGCCACAAAGGCTGCAAAGCCCACCGAAAGCGAGACGAACGACCGAATTCCCATTGCGGGAAATATACCTAAAATCTCCGCATCGGTCGACAAGTACCTGAAAATGCGTGATTTTTGGCCGCACTAGATATCCGGCCCACTTGCTGGACAAGGCGCGCGCGGAATTGGTAATCGGGCAGTTGTCCTCTGTCGCGCCAGCCCGGTACCGGTCCCACATGCCGTCCAGTTCAAAGAAGAAACCGCTGGTGATCGTCACCCGGAAGCTGCCCGAGGCGATCGAAACGCGGCTCATGGAGCTCTTCGACACGCGGCTGAACGCCGACGACCGGCCGCTCGCAGCTGCCCAGCTCGTCGAGGCCGTCAAGACGGCCGATGTGCTGGTGCCCACCGTCACCGACCGTATCGACAGCCGCCTGTTGTCTCAGAGTGGACCGCGATTGAAGCTCATCGCCTCGTTCGGCACGGGCGTCGACCACATCGACCTCGACGCCGCGCGCCAGCGGGGCATCACGGTGACCAATACGCCGGGCGTCCTGACGGAGGATACCGCCGACATGGCGATGGCGCTGGTGCTGGCCACGGCGCGGCGCATGAGCGAGGGCGAACGCATGGTGCGCTCCGGAAAATGGACTGGCTGGAGCCCGACTTCGATGCTGGGTGCCCGCCTGCAGGGCAAGCGCATGGGCATCGTCGGCATGGGACGCATCGGCCAGGCGCTGGCGCGCCGCGCCCGCGGCTTCGGGCTCGCGATCCACTATCACAATCGCAAGCGCGCTCACGCCGAGATCGAACGCGAACTCGAGGCGACCTACTGGGAGAGCCCCGACCAGATGCTGGCGCGCATGGACATCGTGTCGGTGAATTGCCCGCACACGCCGGCGACATTTCACCTGTTGTCGGCGCGCCGCCTGAAGCTGATGAAACCCTCGGCGATCATCATCAATACCGCGCGCGGCGAAGTGATCGACGAGAACGCGCTGGTACGCATGCTGAAGGCGGGCGAACTGGCCGGCGCCGGGCTCGACGTCTACGAGCACGAACCGCAGGTCAACCCGAAGCTGCTCGAACTCGATCGCGTCGTGTTGCTGCCGCACATGGGCTCGGCCACGCTGGAGGGCCGCATCGAGATGGGCGAGAAGGTGCTGATCAACATCAAGACCTTCGCCGACGGCCACAAGCCGCCGGACCGCGTGCTGGCAACGATGTTCTAAGGGCGTTCATACGCCCTGGCGGGCGGCAGGCGCTGCAGCGAAGCGAAGCGCCGAGAGCCCGCACGGTTCCCATTGCGCACCATTGTCTTTTCTGCTCCGTGCGGGCTCTCGCGCCGGTGAAGGCGCTGCCGCCCGCCAGCGCGTATGAACGCGCTAAAGATCGTTCTCCACCATCTCGCGGCTTCGATCGTCGACCAGTACGTCGCGCGCCGAACGGCCGACCTGGGCACCGATCAGGATGGTGAGCGACGTCCAGTACATCCAGACCATGATGGCGGCGAAGCCCGCCGTGGCGCCGAAGGCCGACGTGAGCTGCACCACCTCGAAGTAGTAGACCAGTGCGCGGTTGCCGGCGGCGAACAGCAGCGCGTTCACGGCGCCGCCGATCAAGGCGTATTTCCATGGCACGCCGCCGGTCGGCAGCCACTTGTAGATCAGGGTGAAGAAGGCCGAGAGAATGCCATAGTGCACGAACGCCGATATCGCCGGGCCGATCCAGTCGCCCAGGATCGGAAACCGCTCGAGCGCGCCGGCATAGGCCGAGATCAGCACGCTGGCGAGAATGACGACGATGAGCAGGACGCCCAGCACCACCATGAGGGCGACCGCGAGCAGGCGCGATTTTATGCTCGCCAGCACCGGGTGCACGTAGAGTGCCTTGCTGGTGCGCCAGATCGCGTCGATGCCGTCGTCCAACTCCACAAAGACACGCGTGCCGGTATAGAGCAGGACCGCCGCGCCGATGATCGCCGCGATGCCGCCGCCCCGGAAGAGATCCTGGGAGGCGAAGCGGCGGATGCTGCGGAGCTGATCCTGGGCGACGACGGTGCCCAGCGCGTCGAAGATCGCCTCCTGGGCCATCAACTTGCCCACGAAAGGCTCGGCGATGGCGATGCTGAAGATCATGATCGGGCCGATCGCGAACATCGTGTAGAACGCCATCGCCGCGGCCGACGTCGACAGCCGGTTGGTGAAGTAGCCGGTGCCTGCAGCGTAGGCGATTCGCCAGAGCGTAGTGATCATGGGTCAGCGATCATGGATCAGCCCGAGGGTCAGCGCAGATGGGCGACGGCATTGGCATAATACGCGAGCAGGGGCCGTTCGGTTGCCACCGCGGCGAACAAGCCTTCGCCGCTCTCCTCGACCAGGCGGCGCAGCACCAGCATGCGCAGGCCGACATGGAAGGCATAATCGCGGTCGCCGCGCGGCACGTAGAGCTTGGCGCCCTTGGCTTCGAGATGGGCCATTAGAGTCGAGACGCGCGTCTTCAGCTCCAGCTCGTCGAGTGGCCCGTCAGCTTCCAGCAGGATCGTGGTGATCAGCGACACCGGCAGCACCGGCACCAGGCGCGCGATCTCGCCCATCACGTCGCTCGCCAGGCGGCCGACGACCTCGAACCGCTGGTCCCGGTCGAGGCCGCGCAGGTCGCCGCCGGTGGCACCGGCATGTGCCGCCAGCCAGTCGCGCGCCGAGATCAGGCCGCCGAAATTGACGCAGGCGTAACCGAAGCGGAACCAGCGCCCGCGCAGCATCAGACCGATCTGGCTGAACCAGAAGCCCAGCGCGGTCCTGGCGGCAAACCAGGCGCTGCGCCGGGGCGCGTCACTTTCAAGTCCGCGCAGCAGGGTGCGGTCTTCCAGGACGCGGTCGTAGTTGAGCGCCACCGGCACGAAGACGATGTCGTTCGTTCCCTTCGGGTCGAACGACTTCAGCATGTAGTCGAACAGTCCGAGCTTGGGCTCGCGCAGCCGTCCGTCGCGCGACAGCCCGCCCTCGGGATACATTGCCTGGGCGACGCCAGCTTCGGTCGCCATGTGGACGTAGCGTTCGAGCACGCGGCGGTAGACGGGGTTGTTCGAGTTGCGGCGCACGAAATAGGCGCCCATCGAGCGGATGAGCTGCTGCAGCGGCCAGATGCGCGCCCATTCGCCGACCGCGTAGGAGAGCGCGGTTCGCTCGGCGGCGAGGAAGGCCACCAGGACATAGTCCATATTGCTGCGGTGATTCATGACGAACACCACGGCGGTGTTCGGCGGCACGCCGGCCAGCGTGCGCTCGTCGGCGAAGCCCAGGCGAACACGATAGAGAAAGCGCGCCACCGTGCGGGCAATCGAATAGCCGACCCGGAAATAGATGTAGGCGTTGAAGGTCGGCACGATCTCGCGGGCATAGCGATGGACTTCGGTCATCGCCGCCTCGCGCGGCATGTTGTTGGCGCGGGCGTACTCGTTGGCGGCCGCTACCACCTGAGGATCAAACACCAGCCGGTCGATCAGCACCTGGCGCTTGGTGAGCTGGAACGGCTTGATCTCGACGGCGAGCCGCCGGTTGACCCGGTCGATCAGCCGGTTGAGGCGCCGCCGCAGGAACCAGCGGCCGCTCGGGATCAGCAGCCGGTCGAGCAGGGACCACAGCGCGAACGCGGCAATCGGCAGGAACAGCCAGAGCGGAACGGTGACCGGCTCGTCCATCGTTCCGCCCGTGCCCCCGATCCGTGTCCTAGAACTGCTTGAGGCCGAGGCCCACCATCACGACCAGGACCGAGCTTGCCGCCAGCACCAGCGTCGTGCCCAGCGCGCCCAGGAAGCGGCCCTGGGGAACGAGGCCGAGCATGCCGCCGGCGTGCAGCACGCGGGCGACCAGCAGAACGACCGAGAGCCCGGCCACGACGCGAAAGCCGTAGAAATCGCTGACGAAATAGATCAGCAGCAGGCAGAGCGGCGCGAACTCGATCAAATTCGCGTGCGCCCGGACGGCGGCCAGCATCTCGGGATCGCCGCCGTCGCCGAAGTTGATTTTCTTCTTCCCCCTGAGGCGCGCGATATTCATCGTCAGGATCGCGGCCAGCACGCCGATCAGGCCGGCACATACGAAAAACACAGGCATTGGACGAGCTCCCCCTCGATTTGGCGGTATTGTATGGCCATATTGCCCAGAGACGAAATTCGTGGACGAAATTGGCAGGCAAAAGCAAGAGGGAGTCGCGCCATGTGGCAAATGCTGCGCAAGAAGGCCGAGATGCCGACCGCCGAGCGGGCCCTGCCGGGCCGCGCGTCGCCGGGCTTCGCCGTGCCGACCGCACACTTCGTGAACGGCAACCGCCTCCAGCCGCCGTTTCCGGCCGGACTGGAACAGGCGATGTTCGGCCTGGGCTGCTTCTGGGGCGCCGAGCGCATGTTCTGGAAGGTGCCGGGCGTCTACTCGACGGCGGTCGGCTATGCCGCCGGCCTGACGCCCAACCCGACCTACGAAGAGGTCTGCTCCGGCCACACCGGCCATAACGAAGTCGTCATGGCGTGGTTCGACCCGAGGAAGACCTCCTACGAGGAACTGCTGCGTGTCTTCTGGGAAGGCCACGACCCGACACAGGGCATGCGCCAGGGCAACGATGTCGGCACGCAGTATCGTTCGGGCATTTACGCTTTCTCGCCCGAGCAGAAGGCCAAGGCCGAAGCCTCGCGCGCGACGTTTCAGGGCGAGTTGGGCAAGAGCCGCTACGGCGCGATCACCACCGAGATCATCGATGCCCCGGCGTTCTACTACGCCGAGGACTATCACCAGCAGTATCTGGCCAAGAACCCGGGCGGCTATTGCGGCCTGGGCGGCACCGGCGTGTCCTGCCCGATCGGGCTGGGCGTTCAGGCGGCCGAATAGGCTTTCGCCAGGGCTTCCACGAAACGGTCGAGTTCGGCCTCGGTGTTGTAGACGTGCACCGAGGCGCGCAGAACATCACGGAGGCCGCGGCCTTTTAGATCCAGGCGTGACGAGAACTGCGTCGAGACGCTGACGTTGATTGCCTGGGCGCGTAGCGCCAGCTTGAGCGCGTTGTGGTCGGCACCCGCCACCGCGAAGGTCACGATGGCGCCCCTGACCTGGCCGAGGTCGGTCAGGGTGATGCCCTTCAGGGTCGCGAGCCGGGTGCGCAGGCCATCCGCCAGTTCGCGCAGACGGGCCCAGATCGCGTCGATGCCGAGTTCGTTGGCCTGGTCGGCCGCGACCTTCAGGCCGATGACGCCGGCGAAGTAGCGCTCCCAGTTCTCGAAACGCTTGGCATCGCCCACGACGGTGTAGCCGTTGTCGTCGGTCCAGCGGGCGGCATGGTTGTCGAGGAACACCGGCTCGATGTGCGAGGTGGTGCGTGCCTTGGCATAGAGGAAGCCGGTGCCGCGCGGCCCGCGCAGGTATTTGCGGCCGGTCATGGAGAGAAAGTCGCAGCCGATCTTTCTCACGTCGACCGGAAGTTGCCCGACCGACTGGCAGGCGTCGAGCAGGTAGAGGACGCCCGCATCGTTGGTGATCTTGCCGACCGCCTCGGCCGGCTGCACCAGCCCGCCCTGCGTCGGGACGTGGCTGATCGACACCAGCTTCGTGCGCTTGTCGATCGCGCGTTCCAGCGCACCGAGGTCGATCTGGCCGTGCCTGTCGTCGGGGACGACGACGATCTCGGCGCCGGTCTTTTTCGCCACCTGCAGGTAGGAGATGTAGTTCGACGAATACTCGCTGACGCAGGTCAGGATGCGGTCACCGGGTTTGAAGTCGAGGGAATAGAACGCCATGTCCCAGGCGCGTGTGGCGTTCTCGATGAAGGCGATCTCGCCCGCCTCGGCGCCGATCAGCCGGGCGACCGAGGGATAGAACCCGTCCAGCGTATCGCGCCTCAGGTCGGCGGCCTCGTAGCCGCCAATCTCGGCCTCGAGCTTCAGATGTCCCAAGGTGGCGTCCAGCGTGCGCTGGCTGGGCAGCGCGGAACCGGCGGCATTGAGATGCAGCACATGGGCGCAGCCCGGGGTTTCGGCGCGCAGCTTGGCGATATCGAGGCTCACGTCGGGAGTCTCCCTGCTGTATGATTCGCGTCATGTCGTTGTCGGACATCGTGCGTCGTCTCATCCTGCCTAAAGCCGCGCCGGAGCCGGAGCAACTGACCATTGCTCATGCCGGCGAACCCCTGCCGGTGACGTTCCTGCGTTCCGCCCGCGCCCGCCGCGCCTCGCTGCGCGTGGATTCAGCGCGGCGGCGCATCGTGCTGACCGCGCCGCTCCGCATGGCACGTGGCACGGCGGTGGATTTTGCCCAGGCCCAGGCGGGTTGGATCGCCACCCGCCTGAAGCGCCTGCCGGACTTAAAGCCCTTCGTCGATGGCACCGAGATCCCGCTGTTCGGCGCGCCGCACCGCATCCGTCACCGCCAGGACCGGCGCGGCACGGTGTGGCGGGAAGGGTTCGAGATCCATGTCGCCGGCAAGCCCGAGCATCTGCCGCGCCGGCTGCGCGACTGGCTGACGGCCGAATTGAAAGCCCGGTTGGTGCCGCTGGTTCATGCCAAGGCGGTTAGGGTCGAGCGGCCGGTAAAGCGCATCACCGTGCGCGACAGCCGCTCGCGCTGGGGAAGCTGCGGGCCGGACGCCACCCTGTCGTTCTCGTGGCGACTGGTGTTCGCACCGCCCGAGGTTCTGGATTATCTGGTCTCGCACGAGGTCGCCCATCTCGTGCACCTCAATCACGGCCCCCGCTTCTGGGCGCTCGCCCGCACGCTCTGCGACGTGCCGATCGAGGGTCCGCAGACCTGGCTCAAGAAGAACGGCGAGGTCCTGTTGCAATACGGCGGTTAGCCGAAGCGGCCGGGATCGACACCCACGAAGGCTTCCGGCAGCGTTTCGCCCTCCATCTGACGCGCGATCAGCCGGCCGCTTGCCGTGGCCAGGGTGAGGCCGAGATGCTGGTGGCCATAGCTACAATAGACATTGGCCAGGCGCGGCGCGCGGCCGATGGCGGGGCGGTAGTCGGGGAGCGTCGGCCGCTCGCCGATCCAGCGGCTCTGCTCGGCGCCGCCGACGCCGGGGAAGATATCTTTCAGGTGCTTGATCAGCAGGTCGGCGCGCTGCCACGACGGCGGCTGGTGCGGGGCTGCGAGTTCGACGGTGCCGGCGATGCGCAGGCCTTCCTGCATCGGCGTGAAGAAGAGGCCACGCTCGGGCGGGCTGACGGGCAGGTCGAAGCGCAGGTTGTCGGGCGCCACCATGACGTGATAGCCGCGCTCCGCCACCAGCGGCGCGTTGAAGCCCAGCAGGCGTGTCAGCTCGCCCGAGGCGCGGCCGGCGGCGATGACCACGGCCTTGGCCGGCAGCGACCGGTCGGTGATCTGCACCGAGGTCACGCGATTGCCGTCGCGGCCAAAACCGCGCACACGGCCGCGCAGGATCGTCCCGCCATCGACCGTGAAGCGCTCGGCCAGTGTCTCGACCACGCGGAAGGGATTGATGGTGTGCGTGCCGTTGGGATAGTGGATGCCGCGCACGATGTGCGGGCTGAGGCCCGGCGCCAGCTCGCGCGCGCGGTTGCCGTCGACGATCTCGAAGTCGGTGCCCTTGCCCGCTTGCAGGCCGCGCATCTCGTCGGTGGCGAGGAAGGCCGCCTCGCTTTCGTAGACGTAGAGCGCACCCTTGGTCTGGAAGAGCTCGCCGAGGCCCGACGCCTGGATTTCCGCCTTCCAGGCGATGTCGGCCTCGATCATCAGCGCCTTCAGGGAGTCCTTGCCCTTCTGGACCTCGGCCGGGCTGAGGGCGGCCAGCGCGAACCGCGCCATCCAGGGCAGCAGCCAGGGCAGGCTGGGCGTATGGAGCGTGAGCGGCCCGGTGCGGTCGGTCAGCATCTTGGGCAGGCTCTTCAGCGTTGAGGGCCTGGCCAGCGGAATCAGACTGTCGAGGGAGAGAAAGCCCGCATTGCCAAAGGAGGTTGCCCGGCCGGGCTCGGCGCTGTCGAGAAGGGTGACGCTATGGCCGGCACGCTGCAGGGCGCGGGCGGTCGCGGTGCCGACGATGCCGGCGCCGACGACGATAACGGGATCCTGATCGCTCATGGCGGGAGGTTAGCATGAGCCGTGCGAGAGCCGCGCGGCCTGTGGCGATTGATTTCGAGCCGTAAATCACTATTTACGGTGCCATGTCCGCTTCCTCCGACACTTCCCCCTCGCCCGGCTGGCACGCCACAACCATCCTCTCCGTCCGCAAGGGCAGTGACGTCGTCATGGCCGGCGACGGCCAGGTCTCGATGGGCCAGACCATCGTCAAGGGCAACGCCCGGAAGGTCCGGCGAATCGGCAACGGCCAGATCGTCGCCGGCTTCGCCGGTGCCACGGCCGACGCCTTCACCTTGTTCGAGCGGCTCGAAAGCAAGCTCGAGCGCCATCCCGGCCAGCTCCTGCGCGCCGCCATCGAACTCGCCAAGGACTGGCGCACCGACCGCTACCTGCGCCGGCTCGAGGCGATGATGGCCGTCGCCGACAAGGACGTGTCGCTGCTGCTGTCGGGCACCGGCGACGTGCTGGAGCCGGAAGGCGGCATCATCGCCATCGGCTCGGGCGGCAACTACGCGCTCTCCGCTGCGCGGGCGCTGATCGACGTCGAGGGCATGGATGCCGAGGCGATCGCCCGCAAGGCGATGAAGATCGCCGCCGACATCTGTGTCTACACCAACCATAACCTCGTCATCGAGAAGCTCTGATCCCCCATGAGCAATGATTTTTCACCGCGTGAGATCGTTTCCGAACTCGACAAGCACATCGTCGGCCAGCAGGACGCCAAGCGCGCGGTGGCGATTGCGCTCCGCAACCGCTGGCGCCGCCTGCAATTGCCGGAAGGTTTGCGTGAAGAGGTTCTGCCCAAGAACATCCTGATGATCGGCCCGACGGGCTGCGGCAAGACCGAGATCGCACGGCGCCTGGCCAAGCTCGCCAACGCGCCGTTCCTGAAAGTCGAGGCGACCAAGTTCACCGAGGTGGGCTATGTCGGCCGCGACGTCGAGCAGATCGCGCGCGACCTGATGGAAGCCGCCATCGACATGACGCGCGAGCGGCTGCGCAAGGACGTGCGCGCCAAGGCGGAGATGGCCGCCGAGGACCGCGTGCTGGATGCGCTCTGCGGCCCCAATGCCAGCGAGGAGACGCGTCTGCGCTTCCGCCACAAGCTGCGCGGCGGCGAGCTGAACGAGCGCGAGATCGAGGTCGAGGTCGCGGACTCGGGCTCGCCGATGCAGTTCGAGGTGCCCGGCCAGCCCGGCGGTTCGGTCGGCATGATCAATATCGGCGACATGCTGGGCAAGGCTTTCGGCGGCCGCACCAAGAAGCGCAAGATGACGGTTGCCGACAGCCATCAGGCGCTGATGCGCGAGGAGAGCGACAAGCTCCTCGACCAGGAGCGCGTGGTGCGCGAGGCCCGTGAATCGGTCGAGCAGAACGGCATCGTCTTCATCGACGAGATCGACAAGATCACGGCGCGCAGCGAGTTCCGCGGCGGTGGCGACGTGAGCCGCGAGGGCGTGCAGCGCGACCTGCTGCCGCTGATCGAGGGCACGACGGTGAACACCAAGCACGGTCCGGTGAAGACCGACCATGTGCTGTTCATCTGCTCCGGCGCGTTCCACATGGCCAAGCCCTCGGACATGCTGCCCGAGCTGCAAGGCCGGTTGCCGATCCGCGTCAGCCTGGCCTCGCTCGGCCAGGACGATTTCCGCCGCATCCTGACGGAGCCGGAAGCCAGCCTGGTCAAGCAGTACAAGGCGCTGCTGGCGACCGAGAAGGTCGACCTCGATTTCAAGGAAGATGCCATCGACGAGCTGGCGCGGCTGTCGGCCGAGATCAACGAGACGGTCGAGAACATCGGCGCCAGGCGCCTGCACACGGTGATGGAGAAGCTCTTGGAAGAGATCAGCTTCACCGCCTCGGACAAGCCCGGCACCAAGATCGAGATCGATGCCGCCTACGTCCGCGCCCATGTGAGCGAACTCGCCAAGAACACCGATCTCAGCAAGTTCGTGCTCTAAGCTAAAGACAGTAGGCGGCGATCAGGTCGACGAGATAGGCCGGGCCGTTCAGGCCCCACAGCACGAACGAGAGCGCGGTCGCGGCGACGACGAGGGCGGCGGCGCCCCACAGCAGTGCCGCCTGCCAGCCCGCCATCATCGTTCCGTGCTCATGCAGGCTGCGGTACCGCGGCGGACCGCGTGAGCCGCTCCTCGACGATCGGCCAATGCATCGCCGCCGCGACGAGGCCCAGCGCGATCGAAATCCACCACATCATGTCGTAGTTGCCCTGCAGGTCGAACAGGAAGCCGCCGCCCCAGCCGCCGACGAAGCTGCCGAGCTGGTGGCCGAAGAAGACGATGCCGTTCAGCATCGTGACATGCACCGGCCCGAAGATGAAGCCGACCAGCGAGGTCGTCAGCGGCACGGTGCCCAGCCACAGGAAGCCGAGCGAGCCCGCGAAGATCAGTACCGAGGCGGCCGACAGCGGCGCGACCATGAAGCCCAGGAACACCAGCGAGCGCAGCAGGTAGAGCAGGGTCAGCAGGTTCTTGCGCTTGTACTTACCACCCATGGAACTCCACAGGATGGCGCCGGCGATGTTGAACAGGCCCACCATGCCGATCGCCCAGCCGCCGAGTTCGATCGGCGTCAGTTCTATGCCAAACAGCGACAGGCCGATGCCCTTGTCGGAGATATAGGCCGGCAGATGGCCGCCGACGAAGGCAACATGGAAGCCGCAGACGAAGTAGCCCGTCACCAGCAGCACGTAGCTGCGCAGGCCGAAGGCTTCGGCGAGGGCCTCGCGGGTCGTTTGCGAGCCGCCGCTGCCCCTCTTCGAGGCGGCGATCTCCTTGCGGTCGTTCAGCCCCAGAGGCAGCACCATGATCAGCAGGGCAAGCGCCGTCAGCGCCCACATGGTGGGCCGCCAGTCGCCAAAATAGCTTTGCAGGATGGCCGCCAGCGGCACGATGAAGAACTGGCCGAACGAGCCGCCGGCCGAGCAGATACCGACGGCCAGGGCCTGCTTCTCCGGTGGGGCCACGCGCAGGATCACGCCCAGCACCGGCCCGAAGGTCGCGGCCGAGAGCCCGATGCCGACCAGGATGTTGCCCAGGATCAGCATGAAGCCGTCGTGCATGGTCGCCGTTACGATCATGCCCAGCACGTAGATCGCGCCGCCGCCGGCAATGGTCGGCGCCGAGCCGAAACGGTCGGCCAGCCGGCCCGAGAAGGGCGCCACGGCCCCCATCAGCAGCATCGATACGGCGGTGCCGAACGAGAACAGCTCGCGGCCGACGTGAAGTTCGGCGGAAACCGGCTTCAGGAAGATGCCGAAGCTCTGGCGGACGCCGAGACCGATGGTCAGGACGAGGAAACCGCACCAAACGGCGGTCCAATAGGAGCGGGGGGTCATGGCCGGCAACTTAAAGCATTCGGCCTGGGGCGGCCCACAGAATTACTTCATGCCGTCACAAGCTGCGATGTGGCAAAACAAAACCATGGTCCGACCGTTCCAGTGGGGTTTGGCAGTATTCCTGCTGCTTCTGGCAGGAAGTGCGCTTGCAGCCCCGCGGGTCGAACGCGAGCGCTGCACCTTCAAGCCGCCGCGCGGCGACCGTGTCGAATGCTTCGTGCTGATCGTGCCGGAGAACCGCGAGCAGCCGGCAGGCCGCGAGATTCGCCTGAAGGTTGCCGTCCTGAAGGCCAAGCGCACGTCAGGGCCGGAGCCTCTGGTCTATCTCTCGGGCGGGCCCGGCGATGCGCCACTGGTGGCGTCGAGCCCCGGCGCCGATGCCCTGGCCGAAGGCGACTGGTGGAACGAGACCGCCAACATCCGCAAGCGCCGCGACGTCATCATCATGAGCCAGCGCGGGGCGGGCGGCGCGACCCCCAATCTCGACTGTTTCGACCCGCGCAGCTCCGAGCCCGCCAAGGCGAAGCGGCGGGCGATCACCGAGCAGCAGGAGCGCGACATCCTGGTCGGCTGCCGGGCCGCGCTCGAAAAGCGCAAGATCGACCTCACCATGTACACGACGCCGGCGCTGGCCGACGACGTCGCCGACCTCGTGACGGCCTTCTCGCTCGCGAAGGTCAATCTCTACGGCGTGTCCTATGGCACGCGCTGGGCGCTCGAGGTGATGCGGCGGCATCCCGGGATCGTGCGCGCCGCGGTGCTGGACGGAGTCTATCCGCCGCAGGTGAACGGCGAGCAGAACGAGCCCGAGATCGTGCGCCGCGCCTTCGAGCGGCTCTATGCCGACTGTGCCGCCGATCCGGTCTGCCGTGAACGGCATCCGAAGGTCCGCGCCATGGTCGAGGCCGCGCTCGAGGCCGCCGAACGCGCGCCGCTGCAGTTGACGCTGCAGCTCGAGGATGGTGCACAGGCGGCGCCGCTCGACGGCGCCAAGCTCCTCATGGTCCTGCTGCACATGATGCGCGAGGGCGAGGCGGCGCTCATCCCCGAGACCGTGGCGGCCATCGGACGCGGCGACCTCCGCCTGCTCCGCATGTTCGCCGAGGATCTCGAGAGCAACGACGGCGGCCTGCTCGAGCAGAATGCCCAGCAGTTCGACGGGCTCTACAACAGCATCGAATGCCGCGAGACCTGGTCGGCGGTCGATCGCGCCGCACGGCGCAAGCAGATCGAGGCCAACGGCCTCTACGGCCTCAATGCCCGGCAGAGCAAGTCGCCGGCCTTCTGTCAGGTGTGGCGCGTCCCGCCGGCGCCGGCTGCCGAGCGCCAGCCGGTGACGTCGGAAATTCCCACCTTACTGCTGAGCGGCGGCTACGACTGGCTGACCCCGGCGGCGTGGGGGCGTGACGCGGCCAAGACCCTGACGGCGTCGCGCCACGTCGTGTTTCGGTCCCAGGGCCACGGCGTGGTCGTTCAGGATCCCTGCGCCGGCCGCCTGCGCGACGGCTTCATCGACGATCCCAACCCCAAGCGGGCACTGCCCTGCCGGGCCGATACGCCGCCCAACTTCACCGCCGCCTACGAGCGCGCCCGCAACCTGCCGTGATGATAGTCCTCATCCTGAGGAGGCCCGAAGGGCCGTCTCGAAGGATGGCCACAGTCGGGGTGTGTGGCCCATGCTTCGAGACGGTCGCTGCGCGACCTCCTCAGCATGAGGTTCCATTTGTCGAGGAGAAGAACGAATGAACCGCGTGCTCGCCCATACCGGCGTGAAGTATCCGATCGTGCAGGCGCCGATGGGCTGGATCGCCCGCAGCCAGCTCGCCTCGGCGGTGTCCAACGCCGGTGGCCTCGGCATCATCGAGACCTCGAGCGGCGAGGTCGACGCCTGCCTGGCCGAGATCGAGAAGATGAAGCAGCTCACCGACAAGCCGTTCGGCGTCAACCTGCCGATCCTGTTCATCAAGGAGCCGCGCGTCGTTGATCTCGTGGCAAAGAGTGGCGTGAAGTTCGTCAGCACCTCGGCCGGATCGCCCGCCAAGCTGCTGCCGGTGCTGAAGGCGGCGGGCCTCATCGTCTATCACGTCGTGCCCAACCTTTCCTCGGCCCTGAAGGCGGTGGACGCAGGCGTCGATGGGCTGATCGTCGAGGGTGGTGAAGGCGGCGGCTTCAAGAACCCCGACGATGTCTCGACCCTCGTTCTGTTGCAGGCGGTGCGCGAGCAGACCGATGTGCCGATCATCGCCGCCGGCGGCATCTGCGACGGGCGCGGCATGGCCGCGGCCTTTGCGCTGGGTGCCGAGGGCATCCAGATGGGCACGCGCTTCGTGAGCGCCGCCGAAAGCCCGGTGCATGACAACTACAAGCAGGCGATCGTCGATGCCGCCGACACCGGCACGGTGATGCTGAACCGCAAGTCCTCGCCGTGCGTGCGGGCGCTCAAGACCGAGCGTGCCAAGGCGATCGACCGGGAGGGCTCGTTCGATCGTTCCTTGTTCGGCAACGTCCGCGACGTCTATTTCGGCGGCGACATGGAGGCCTCGCTGGCGCTGGCCGGCCAGACCGTCGGCCTGATCCACGAGGTCCTCCCCGTGGCCGACATCATCGGCCGCACGGTCGAAGGCTTCCACGCCATCCGCCGCCAGCAGGGAGAGCGTTCGCAGGCCGGCGGGTTCTAGGATGGGTTCTGGGCGCTACTTCAGAAGCTCCGGCGCGATCAGGCGGGGCAGGAAGAGGGCAATCTCCGGCCACACGATCAGCGCTGCCAGCACCACGATCATCGGCACCAGCATGATCATCGTGTCCTTGATGGCAAAGCGCAGCCGGACGCCGGCCACGGCGCAGGAGATCATCAGGCAGAGGCCGTAGGGCGGTGTCACCAACCCGAACGCCAGCGCCACGATCGACACGATGGCGAAATGGACGGGGTGCATGTCGGCTGACTTGGCGAGCGGTTCCAGCACCGTGCCGACGATGATGATCGCCGGGATGGCGTCGAGGAAGCAGCCCACGACCAGGAACACGAAGGCGATGAACATCCCGACGCCGATCGGGCCCATGCCCCAGGTCGTGACGTTGGCCAGCAGCTCCTGCGGGATCTTGTAGTAGGCCAGCAGCCAGCCGAAGGCCGAGGCGGTGCCGATGCAGAACAGCGCCACCGAGGCGAGCTTTCCGGTGTCGACCAGCGCCTTGTAGAGTTCCTTCGTGCCCATCTCGCGATAGACCACGATCGACAGCACGGCCGAATAAAGCACGGCCACGCAGGCCGACTCGGTGGCGGTGAACCAGCCCGCCAGGATGCCGCCGACGATGATGACCGGTGTCATCAGGGCGGGGATCGACACCCAGATCGAGCACAGGAGCTGACGGAAGCTTTCGCGTGGATAGGTCGGATAGCCGCGCTTCACGGCATAGATGTGCACCGTGGCCATCTGGGCGCCGGCGATCAGCAGGCCCGGCACCACGCCCGCGAGATAGAGCGCCCCGATCGAGGTCGAGATCAGCCCGCCCCACACGATCATCAGGATCGACGGCGGGATGATCACGGCCAGCACCGCCGAGACCGCCGTGATGGCGATCGAGAAGGAGAGATCGTAACCCTCGCGCGTCTGGGCATCGATGAAGATCTTGCTCTGGCTGGCCGCATCGGCGGTCGAGGAGCCGGAGATGCCCGCGAAGAACACCGACAGCACGACGTTGATCTGCGCCAGCGAGCCCGGCCAGCTGCCGACGATGGCGCGTGACAGCGCCACCAGCCGGTTGGTGATGCCGCCCACGCTCATCAGGTTGGCCGTCAGCAGGAAGAACGGCACGGCGAGCAGGATGAAGGAGTTGTAGGCGTTGAAGGTTTCTTGCGCGAGCATCATCGTGCCGAGCCGCGGCTCGAGATAGAACAGCGGCAGGCAGGCGAGCCCCAGCGCAAAGGCCACCGGCACCCGCAGCACCAGCAGCACGAAGAAACAGCCGAACAGGATGGAGGCGGCTTCGCCGGCCGAGAACAGCGCGCCGGTCATGGCGCGCTCCATCCGAAGAGGATGCGTATCTCGTCGTAGAACTGCTCGCCCAGGAAGACGATCCAGGTGACGGCTGCGACCGGCCAGGCGATGTGGATCATCCAGAGCGGCATTTCGGCCAGCTCGGACGTGCGGTACCAGGCGAACCGCGTGAACTCGATGCCGCCCACCACGAACACCAGGGCGAAGGCCAGGATGCCGAGCCGCGCCGCGATGCGCACGGCGGCCTCGCCGCGCCGCGACAGGGTCGGCCACACGTCGACCTCGAAATGCGAGGCCTCGCGCACGCCGATCATGGCGCCGATCATGATCATCCAGATGAACAGGAAGCGCGCCATCTCTTCCGTCCAGATGTAGGACGGGATCAGCGCGGTGTAGCGCGAGATGATCTGCAGGGTGACGGGGATGATGATGATCGCGACGGAGAGGGCGAGGAGCGCGGTCAGGAACTGGGCGTAGCCGGCGGTGAACCGCCGCCAGAGGCTGGGCGGTGTCGAATCGGAAAGGGACATTAGGAGGACCGTTGAGAAAAAGAAGCGCAGCGGAGCCCGTGCCCCGCTGCGCGATCGGGTGTCGATCTGGTCAGTTGGTGGCGACGATCTGCGTGAAGATACCGTCGGCGCCGATCTCCTTGGCGTAGGCCGCCATCACCGGATCGACCAGCTTCTTCATCTCGGCGCGATCCTTGAAGGGAATCCGCTTCAGCTTGCCGGCCTTCTCCATCGCCACGAGCTTCAGCTCGTCCTCGGAGCTCTCGACCTGGCGGCCGTAAGCGCCGGCTTCCTTGCCCGCCTTGACGATTGCGTCCTGCAGATCCTTGGGCAGGCCCTTGAAGGTCTTGCCCGAGAAGCAGATCGGCCGGATCGTGATGGCGTGCTCGGTCATGGCGAGGTTGGGCGCCACTTCGTAGAACTTCATGGTCTCGACGCCGGCCGCCTCGTTCTCGCCGGCCGAGATCACGTTGTTCTGGATGGCGTTGTAGACCTCGTTGTAGGCGATGACGGTGGGCGACATGCCGGCCGCGGCGAAGGTCTTGGACCAGATCGGTGCGCCCTGGACGCGGACTTTCAGGCCCTTGATCTCGGCCAGCGTGCTCACCGGCTTGTTGACGAAGATGTTGCGCACGCCGCCGCCGGCGTAGCCCACCAGCATGACGTCGGCCTTGGTCGCGATCTCCTCAGCCACCGGCTTCAGGAGATCGAGCTCGAGCACCTTGTTCCATTGCGCGAGGTCGCGGAACAGGAACGGCGCGTCGATGAAGGGTGCGGCCTTCGAGAAGGTCGACATGTGGGCCGGCGAGACGATGCCGTAGTCCACCGCCTTGCCCTGCGCCATGTACTCGAAATACTGCTTCTCGAGACCCAGCGACGAATTGCGGTGAAGCACGAAGTTGATCGGCTTGCCGTAGTATTTCTTCACCAGCTCCTCGAACTTGAGCAGTGTCTTGTTGAAGGCGTGGTCGTCGTTGAACTGGACGGCGCCGTTCAACGTGAGGGGTGCCTGGGCACCCGCGTTGCGGACGAACGGGGCGGCGACGGCGGACGCCGCGAGGGCGCCGACAAGGGTTCTGCGTTTCATCGATGTTTCCTCCAAGAGGTCTCGCTTCTAGCCAGGAGCCGGCGAGCCTTCGCCGGGACTATGCATGGGAACGGCAAAGGAGGCCAGAAAACGCAGGGCGCGCGCATCTGGTGCAAAAGTTGCGTCGCGGTTGTGAGAACTACCGATGTCGGTTAGTATAATACACAATATTTTAGTCAAATGACCATCGAAGTTCCTTCTTCGCCCCTCGTCGACCGACCGAGCTTCGGCGCGCTCTTTGTGCCGAAGCTCTTCTCCGTGCTGCGCGAGGGCTATGGGCTGGCGGCGTTCCGCGCCGACGCCATGGCGGGGCTTACCGTCGCCATCGTGGCCCTGCCGCTGTCGATGGCGATCGCTATCGCCTCGGGCGCTGCGCCCGAGCGCGGGCTCTACACCGCCATCGTCGGTGGCTTTCTCATCTCGGCGCTGGGCGGCAGCCGCTTCCAGGTCGGCGGACCGGCCGGCGCCTTCATCGTGCTGGTTGCCGCGGCCGTGGCGCGGCACGGCATCGACGGCGTGCTGCTCGCCACCATGATGGCCGGGGTCTTCCTGATGGCGGCGGGCTTCCTGCGGCTGGGCGATTTCATCAAGTTCATTCCCTATCCCGTGACGGTGGGTTTTACCGCGGGCATCGCCGTTATCATCTTCGCCAGCCAGCTCAAGGATTTGTTCGGCCTGACCCTGGAGGGCAAGGAACCCGGCGAATTCATCGCCAAGCTGGAAGCCCTGGCGCCAGCCTTCGACACGGTGAATCCCGCGACAGTCGGCCTGGCGCTGCTGACGATCGGCTTCATCGCCGGCCTCAGGAAACTACGGCCGCATTGGCCGGGCATGCTGGTCGCCGTCGTCGCCGCCTCGGTCGCGACCTGGGCCTTTGGCCTGCCGGTCGAGACCATCGGCACGCGCTTTGGCGGCATCCCGTCGATGCTGCCCGCGCCCAGCCTGCCCGACATCACCTTCGCCAAGATGCAGGCGGTGCTGCCGGACGCCGTGGCCTTCGCGTTGCTGGGCGCCATCGAGTCGCTGCTCTCCGCGGTCGTGGCCGACGGCATGACCGGCCGCCGCCATCGCTCCAACTGCGAACTGGTGGCCCAGGGTGTGGCCAACATCGGCTCCGCCCTGTTCGGCGGTCTCTGCGCCACCGGCACGATCGCGCGCACCGCGACAAACGTGCGGGCCGGCGCGCGCAGCCCCGTGGCCGGCATGCTGCATTCTTTGTTCCTGCTGGGCTTCATGCTGCTGGCGGCACCGCTCGCCGCCTACATCCCTCTGGCGGCACTGGCCGGCGTGCTCACGATCGTGGCCTGGAACATGGCCGAGAAGCACGAGTTGGTTATTCTGCTGCGCAGCTCCCGCGGCGATGCCGTCGTGCTGCTGGCGACTTTCCTGCTGACGGTGTTTCGTGACCTTACCGAGGGCATCGTCGTGGGCTTTTCGCTGGGCGCCCTGCTGTTCATCCATCGCATGGCCACGACCACCGGTATCCAGGAGCATGCGCCTCGGGTACCCGCCGACCAGGCCGACACGCACCTGCCCTACGATCCCACCCTGGCGACCGATCCGCAGGTCGTCGTCTACCGCATTTCCGGCGCGTTCTTCTTCGGCACGGCCTCGACGGTGGGCGCGGTGCTCGACCGCATCGCCGATGAACGCAAGGCTTTTGTCCTCGATTTCTCCGCCGTGCCCTTCGTCGATTCGACGGCGGCGAATGTCATCGCCGGCATCGGGCGCAAGGCCCGGCGCCACGGCGTGCGAGTCTATATCACCGGCGCCATGCCGGGAGTGCGCCGCATGCTGCTGCAGGCCGGCGCCCGCCGCCCCCAGGTCCGCTATCTGCCCCGCATCGACGATGCCGTGCGCGCCGCCCACGAGGCCACCCCAGAGGCCGTCGCCCGCTGATCGCTGCTATGATGGCGCATGACCGAGACCGTTTTGATTTCCACTTCAAAGCTCAGCGCCCGAATCTCCGCATCAGGCGCCGAGCTTGTACGCCTGCAGGACGGTGGCGGCCGGGACCTGCTCTGGGACGGCGACCCCGCCTTCTGGACCGGCCGTTCGCCGCTGCTGTTCCCCATTGTCGGCGAAGCGAGGGGCAACCGGATCACGGTCGCGGGCACGCAATACGAGATCGGCCGGCACGGCTTTGCCCGCACATCGCATTTCGCGCTGGTCGCGTCCGAGGCTGCGTGTTGCACTTGGCGTCTCGAGGCGAGCGAGGCGACGCGCCGGCACTATCCCTTCTCGTTCCGCCTCGACGTCACCTACCAGATCGAGGGCGGCACGCTGCAGATGACGGCTGAGGTGACGAACCGCGGCGACGGGCCCATGCCGGCGTCCTTCGGCTTCCATCCGGCCTTGCGCTGGCCATTGCCGTACGAAAAGCCGCGCGAGGCCCATGAGATTGTCTTCGAACAAGAGGAGCCCGCGCCGATCCGGTGGCCCATCGATGGCCTGCTGAGCTCGGCACGGTATCCGACACCCGTGCGTGATCGTCGTCTGGCGTTGCATGACAGGCTGTTCAAGGAAGGCGCCCTGGTGTTCGACCAGCTCGCCAGCCGCAGCCTCGTCTATGGCGATGCCATACGCGTGGCGTTCCCGCAGATGCCGCATCTCGGCATCTGGACCATCCCCGGCGCGGGCTATGTCTGCATAGAACCGTGGCAGGGCCATGCCAGCCCCGAGGATTTCGACGGCGAACTCGCCGACAAGCCCGGCATGGTCACGATCATGCCGGGCGCAACGGAGAGTTTCGGGATGTCGATCAGCCTGATCAAGTCACCGTAGCGCGGCAGCGAGGGTCGATGCGCTCCGCCACACCTGCTTCTGGCAGATGAATAGGACGCAGCCCTCGATCGTCAGCGTATCGGCGGCGGTCTGGCGAACCGTCGCGCGGTAGGTCTGACCGTCTTCGGGATTGTAGATGCGGCCCTCCCAGCCGCCTTTCGACGACCGTGTCAGCCCGGAAAGGATCGACAGGCCGACCAGCGGTCTTGCGCGCAAGCCGGCGTCGGCGTTCTGGGTGTCGAGGCGCGGCCGGCCCTTCTCGTCGGTGGCCTCCCACAGCCAGCGGATCGTACCGCAGAGACCTGAAGCGCCGCTGCAGGGCGCGAGCTCGACGATGGCGGCGACACCGGGCGTGGCCCAGCGGCCTGTCGGAGCCTCATCGGCCTGGGCCGGGTCGGCGGCGAGGAGAAGTCCGCCGGCCAGAACGCTTCCGGCGATCGCCCATGCGAGGACGCGGCCGGCGATCGCCGGCGACGTGGTCTTTGCCTGCGGTGCGACGATCGCCTCGAACTTGGCGCGATAGTCGGGATGCTCGGTGCCCATGAGCTTGTCCCACCAGCGGAAGTAGAGCCCGTAGTTGGTGCGGCCGGCCTCGTGGTGAAGGTCGTGGTGAGTCGTGGTGTTGTTCCAGCCCAGCCAGCGGCCCGGCCCGAACGAAGCCGGGTGCACCTCGGCGCCGGCATGGCCCATGACGTTGCGCAGGATCTGCACGATGCCGAAGGCGAGCAGCCCCAGGCCGTGCATCGGGACAAACAGGAGGAACAGCGGCACGAAGGCGGCGTGGACGACGGCCTCCGGCACGGCGAAGGAATAGGCCGCCCATGGCGTGGGCGTGCGCGACAGATGGTGCGTGCGATGGAACAGCGCGAACAGGCGGCGGTGATGCATCGCGCGGTGGGCCCAGTAGAAATAGGTGTCGTGCGCCACCAGCATCAGGGCCAGCGACCCCACGAGGTAGAGCGGCCCGGCCTGTTGGAAGCCCTTGTAGATCGTGATCCAGCCCTGATGGTCGCCGACCGCGACGATCGCGCCCAGCAGCGAGAAGATGAAGGCGGTGCGCAGCGAGGCCAGGATCTCGCGCCGCTTGTCGGCCCCGGTGGCGTCGCGGGCCTGCAGCTTGCGGCGGGCAAGCCCCGCCCTCCAGAACAAGGCCAGGATCGTGGCCATCAGCGTGGCGCCCACGAGATAGCGGGCGGTGTCCATGGCCCAGACCGTGGGCCAGGCGGACAGGTAGACTTGAATCGTGTCGTTCATCGATCGCCCCTCCTGCAGGCGTGCCCACTGCCTAGGAGGATGCGGCGGCCAGATCGCGCCGAAGGTGGAAATCGGCCGATATCCTTGGAAAACGGCTGGCCGATTCCGGAATCGGCGAGGAGTCAGGCGCCGTTGCGGCTTTCGGCGGCCCTGCGGTACTCCGTCGGGGTCACGCCGGTGTCGGTCTTGAAGGCCCGGTTGAAGGGTCCGAGCGACTGGAAGCCCGAATCGAGCGCGATGGTGAGGATCGGGACCTCGGCCTGGGTCGGATCGGCCAGGGCCTGCTTGGCGTCGGCCAGCCGGTGGCGGTTCAGGTACTCGTTGAAGTTCCGGTACCCCAGCCCCCGGTTGATGGCGCGGCGCAGCCGGTATTCCGGCAGGCCGAGCTTGCCCGCCAGCACGCCGATGGTGAGGCCCTCCTGCCGGTAGAGCCGGTCGACCGCCATCAGCCGTTCCAGCGCGGCGAGCAGGCCGGGATCGACCGGCTCGTCCTCCGCGGGCGCGGCGCCGGGCGGTGCCGCTTCCGCGAGGACGGGCGCAGGCAATACGGAGTCGATGTCGGCCTGCAGCAGCACGGCCGCGATGATGGCGGCGATGGCCGCGAGTGCCGCCGAGTTGAGCAGGTGGAGCCCGATCGGCATATGGTCGCGGCCGAAGACGAGCTCGACCGAGACGGTGACGGCGATATGGAGCGCCACTGCGATGAGGATGAACAGGCGCAGGCGCCGCCTTCCTTCGACCAGGTCGCTGCCCCAGCCGCGGACGGTCTGCACCAGCGCCAGCACCGCCAGGGAGATCACCGCGACTCGCACCACCACGTCCACCGGCCAGCGCATCATGATGCCGGTGCCGAACAGGTTGGCCAGCGGCCAGACGACCACGCCGAGCCAGACCAACGCATGCCAGGGCTTTAGCCGGAAGGAATCGTCGAACAGCGCCCGTGCAAACAGCCAGAAGATGGCGGCATTGCCGGCGCACAGCGCCAGGACCGGGGCAAACCAAGGCGACAGATCGCCGTGGCGGCCCGGCGACGAGCAGACCGCGTAGGCGGCGGCGCCCGTTGCCAGCAGGGCGCCGAGCCAGGCGGCCGGCCGGCCGCGACCGCGCCGCAGGGTCGCCCACGCGATGACGAGGAACAGCGCGATGGCGCCGCCGCGCAGCGCCATGTCGAGAGTGACGAGAAAGCCCGGGCTGCCCATGGTTGCCAGCGTGCTTAGCATTTCGCCGCCGCTGTACGCGAGGCGCATCTCTTCATGCCTGGGCGCTTCTGTTTTCTGGCGGCGCGTCGTGGCGGAAGGGCTGGGTCAGCATGCGATCGAAACGCTGCTCGCCGGGTGATCGGAATTGTTCGATCCCGATCGTCATGGCCTCGTGCCCGGCCGCCGGCTGAGCGCGATAGGTGCCGAACAGGCGATCCCACCACGGCAGGTTGAAGCCGAAGTTGCTGTTGGTTTCCTGGCGCACGATCGAATGGTGGACGCGATGCATGTCGGGCGTGACGACGATCCACCTCAGCCCGCGATCGAGGCCCGCCGGCAGGCGGAGGTTGGCGTGGTTGAACATCGCGGTCGCGTTGAGAAGGATTTCGAAGATCAGCACGGCCTCGGCAGGGGCACCAAGTGCTGCGATGGCGGCCAGCTTGAGGACCATCGAGGTCGCGATTTCGATCGGGTGGAAGCGGGCGCCGGTCGTGACGTCGATGTCGAGGTCGGCGTGATGCATGCGGTGCAGCCGCCACAGCAGCGGGACGGCATGGAACAGCACGTGCTGCAGGTAGATCGCGAGATCGAGGGCGACGACGGCCAAAACGATGGCCAGCCAATGCGGCAGGTCGAGGTTGTTCAGCAGTCCCCAGCCGCGCTGCTCGCCCAGCAGCGCGAAGGCGACGGCCGTGGTCGGCAGCAGCAGGCGCACCAGCGCCGTGTTCAGGGCGACGATGCCGAGGTTGGCCGGCCAGCGTGCTCGGCGCGGGAGCTGGCGCTCCCGACGCGGCGCCATCGCCTCCCAGGCCGCGACGACGACGAAGACGCCGAGGAAGAACGCGACGCGGATGAAAGGTTCGCTCGCCATGTCACGGCTCAACCGGCGAGTGCCGCGGCGACGGTTTGGCGCCGCCGCCAACCCAGCCACAGCAGCGCCAGCGCCGCCACCGCCAGCCACGGCAGCAGCAGGAGATTGAGCGTCTGCCAACCGAATGCCTCCAGGAGCGCCGCGGCACCCAGCGAGCAGGCGAGGCCCACGGCAAAGATGCTCATGTCGTTGGTCGCCTGCGCGCGGCCCTTCTCGGCCGCCGCGTAGGTTGTCGTCAGCAGCGTCGTGCCGCCGATGTAGAGAAAGTTCCAGCCGACACCCAGCATCACCAGCGCGCCGGCAAACGATTCGAATGCCGTGCCGGTCAACGTCATGAGGACGTGAGCGGCCAGCAGCGCGACGCCGGCCAGCATGACGCGCAGCACGCCGAAGCGGGCGATCAGCGAACCGGTGAAGAAGGACGGCAGGAACATGCCGAGCACGTGGAGCTGAATGACCGTCGTGGCCGCGGCGAGCCCGTGATCGTGATGGAGCATGGCGATCGGCGTTGCCGTCATGGCGAGGATCATGACGCCGTAGCCGGTCGCCGCGCCGAACAGCGCCACGAGATAGGCAGGCTGCGAGACGATGGCGATCCACGGCCGGCCCGCGGTGGCGGGGCCTGTCTCCGCTTTCGGCGCCGGGATGCGCAGGCCGAGCAACAGGCCGGCGGCGAGCAGCGAGACGATCGCGAGCAGGAGAAACGAGCCGACATACTCGGGCGAAAGCAGCGGGCCGCCGATCCGGCCGAGCAGCGGACCGGCCAGCGCCGCCACGATGCCGCCGGCCAGCACGAGCGAGATCGCGCGCGCCCGGAAGGAATCGTCGGCCACTTCGCTGGCGGCGAAGCGATAGAACTGGGCGAACGCCTGATAGGTACCGACGAGGAAGGTGCCCAAGGCGAGCAACGCCAGGGAGCCCAGCCACAGGCCGATGGCTGCGCAGGCGCCACCCGTCGCGCCCAGCAGGGCGCCGGCGACGAAACCGCGACGGCGTCCGACCCGTGCCATCCACAGCGATGCCGGAAACGTGGCGACCGCCGT